>JAGWBW010000015.1 GCA_021295695.1 Candidatus Latescibacterota bacterium | reverse complement strand
ATATGCCCTTTCCAGCGCATCAAGCCCGCCACGCGCACGCCGCCTTCATCTGTTGATCCTTTTGTGCCTTTCATCCCGCCATTCCAGCGCGCGCCATTGGGACCATTGTCTCCAAAATAAAATACAATGGTATCTTCCGCGATTTCCAACTCATCGAGTTTGTCCAGCAATCGCCCTACGTTCCAATCGATATTTTCACATAGAGCCAGCGCCGCCCGCGTGCGTTCTATCTCTTCTTGATTGGGGTTGGTCGCCAGCATCTCAATCGGTTTATCGCGGAATGGATCGTAAAATCGGTCGGGCACCTGAAATGGGGTGTGCGGGATATTGTAGGGAAGATAACAGAAGAACGGTTGATCGCGTTCGACATTTGCCCATCGGGTAAGTATCCCTGTCCGCGGGTGAGTTCGCCATTGTGTTCGAGTTCGGCATCGAAATATTGCCCCCAGTGTCCGGAACAGAACCCAAAAAACTCGTCAAATCCCCGCGCGTTCGGATGATAGGGATGCTGCGTGCCATTGTGCCACTTGCCATAAGCTCCCGTGGCGTATCCAGCGGCTTTGAACACATCGGCAATGGTTGTTTCATCCAGGTTCAATCGCTCGGCGCCAGTACTCACACCGTGGACACCGCCGCGCAGATGATAGCGACCCGTCAAAAACTCTGCCCGCGTGGGCGCGCATACCGGGCAGACGTAAAATCGGTCGAATAGGGCGCCATCTCGTGCGAGAGAATCCACATTTGGCGTATTGAGATTTGTGTTGCCGTGTACACTTAAATCGCCCCAACCCTGATCGTCGGTCAAGATCACGAGAATATTTGGTCTGGTCATTGGGTCTCCTTTTTTAAGGCATCATATTCCGGATTCACACACTGATCTCCCCGCTGTTCCAGCACCAACCGCAAGCCGATTTCGGGTTCGGGATATTGGCCCTGGTCATCGGTCTGTGCAATCCACTGTGTTAGAATATCGCGGTGGTATTGCAAGGCTTCGGCATGGTCTGGATCATCTACGAGGTTGTTCACCTCATCGGGATCGGCGTCACAATCGTAAAATTCTTCTGCGATGCGTTCTTCTGCCCAGAAAAATGCCTGCTCGGGCGTCAGTTCGCCGTTGGCGTTCATGGTTCGCAGCAATTCCATATAATCCGATCCATCGCGGTACTGTGCCTGCATAAAGGGACGATCGGTCATAAAGTTGCGCATGCGCATGCGATCTATTGTGAAATCGCAACGGTCTTTTGCGGCAATTACGTAGTCGCGTTCGACAAAATGTTCGCCAAATAGATTTTGGCCTTCCATGTAATCGGGCACACCGAGGCCGGCGAGTGCGAGTGAGGTGGGACCGATGTCAATGCCACTGACGAGATCGGAGCGCACGTTTCCGGGTGTTACGATCTCTGTATTGCCCTGCCAGGAAATCATCAATGGGATTTTTTGTGCCGCGGCAACCGCATCCCGTGATCGCTAAATAAAAATATGATCGTATTTTCGCGCAATCCATCTTCTTCCAATCGTTCCAGAATCCATCCCACCTGCCGATCTGTATGCGAGATACAATCGTAGTGCAGGGCAATTTCTCTGCGGATAATTTCGTGATCGGGATAGAACGATGGCACGGGTACCGAGGCGGGATCGATGCCCGGACCTTTGAGCAATCCAATGCTTTTGCCACCTCGAAGCTGAATTTGTCCGAAGAACGGTTGGTCCTGTGGACATCCGGACCAGTCGCTGCCGTTTTCAGCTCCTTTGAAATCCATGCTCCCATGGTGGTTAAATAAAACATCTAAATCAAAGACAAAATTGTAATGCGTTTTGCCCTCGTTAAATGTGTAATATCCTGCGTCTCGAAAATACTCGGGTATTGTCTTTATCCCTTCGGGTAAAATGGGGTATGAACTGTTGTGATTGTGCGCGCCAATAGTCGTTTGATACATCCCGGTAATCGTTGCCGAGCGAGAAGGCGAGCACACGCCAGAGGTTTGATATGCCCGATCAAATTTTACGCCCGAAGCTGCGAGCGCGTCTATATTGGGCGTTTGTACGGTCTGGTCGCCGTAACAACTCATCCACGGGTTCATATCTTCGAGAAAAAGCCAGAGGACATTCGGACGGGGATTCGACATTTTTTACTCCTTTTCGCTATGTTGTGATGCGCCGATCACTGGCCCTCTTGTTCATCCGCTCGCAAGCACTGGCCTGCGCGAATTGCTTGCGCGAAACGCGTCCAGTTTGAGTCGGAGACGATTGGAATGGGATCGACTTTCAGGGAATCTAAATAGGGCGATAGTAAACGAATGCGATTTTTTGTCAAGGGGTGGGTTGAGGCATAGACCAGACCATCTGGCATATCTCCCGTTATTTCGAGAAGGATTTCAAATGCTTCGACCATTCCTTTTGGATCAATTTTTGCATCCAGAATCATTTTCATGCCCCCGATATCAGCAGAAGACTCGTGGTCCCTCGAAAAACGCAGGGCACCCACGAGGGCGGCTCCGTCAAGTACGTAGTCTAAACCTTCACCACCGCCGGAAATAGCTGCAATAAGTGCGCGCGTGGACATTTCTCGTAGGACAGCCCGGGTGCCGTGTCTTTGCACGACATGTTGCATCTCGTGTGCGATTACACCGGCGATTTGCTCGGCGGATTTTACGCGCTTTAGAAAGCCGGTTGTGATAGCCATATAGCCGCCGGGAAGCGCGAAGGCATTTACCTGGGCATTCTTGACGACGTAAATGCGAAATGTATAGGGCAGGTTTGTCGGTGCGGTCAAACGGGCGCCGATTTCATTAAAGACCTCGGTATAAATTTCATCTTGGCAGCGGTTTTCTTTGGGTGCGATATACGCGACAACGGATCGGCCAAGTGATTCTTCCCAGGCAACGGGCGCAATGTGTGCGATGCCATCGATAAACACGGGCAGGATATGGCCATAGAGCAGCCAGACAATAAACACAATAGAAACGAGAGAAAAACCGACAAGAGGGACTCGATACCGGCGAAGTCTGGGATTGTGAAAGCCCGAAGCGGAATCGCGTTCTCGAATGACCTCCAGAATTTGCACATCGTCTATTACCAGTGCTTGTCCAAAGGTATCGCTTTTTTCAAACCGGACCAATTCTCCGCTGTGAAAGCCCTCGGTCTGACGAAAATTTCCGTAAATCCAAATTTCAGATGGGCGGTCTGAAAAGATCACCTCAAGGCCATTTGCTAAGACTTCTATCTGCACGGTATGGGGCTGTGCTGTTTGCCCATCGTAAAAGTGCGCTTGCCACATGTGTGTACCTCGTGCCATAGCTCTAAAACTCAAATTCGAAATCCAGATAATCGCTCAATCCTTCACCTGTTGTTGTAGCATCTGAAAAGTCCTGAGCAATGCTGGAAAAATCTGGATGGTCGGACAAAACGAGATAGTCGCACAAAAATCTGTTATTGCGAACCGCAACCCAGGGCCATGCCAGCCCCAGGGATATGACGAGTAAAATGAAATTTTCGACCTTTAGCAACAGAAGGCGGCTACCAACAACGGTCGAGTGAAATGAAACGCCTTCAAATGTCGTGCAAGACCAATAGTAGCGCGTTTTGCGTGCCGAGTACCAAGCCCAGCAAAAGCCCAGTGTAAAAGGCGTGAGCAACAAGGCCAGCACAAAATGCCAGAATAGCTTGCGCCCTGTGCCGAAAAACTTAAAACTCCCTGTGCCAAAACGCACGCTCCTGGTCAGGAATAGGCGAATCTTCGTTTCAAAATAGGGATAGTACAGCCCCAGGGTGAATATTGTTTTTAACAGTCCGATATAATAGATTTTGAAAAATGTTTTGCTATTGCCTCTGAAGGACATGCGAATGCCTTGATAGGATGTGCGGCTGAGTCTGAAACGCAGGGAACCCACAATGGCCAGTGGCAAAAATACAAAAAGCAGAAGTCCGTAAAACGCGAGCAGGGTAATCCACTCATGCGTCCAATTTTCCCAGAAAAACGAAGGTGCTTCTGAAATCAATGTGATGGCGAGAATTAAAATAATGGCTTTAATCCAGCCAATGCAGAGTTCGCCGCCGGTGGTGTGGTTTGAGAACCGGCTGTTGTGCAATTCTGTTTGGCTGTGCATATAACGCCGGATTTTTGCCTTGCCCCAAAAATAATACACGCCGAGCGTGAGGAGTGTAAGCAACGTATTGATCGCAAAAATGCCAAACAAGCTGCTCCCATTTCCGTGAAAACGAAGACGGAGGGGGTTGTGTGCTTCACTCAGTTCGGGTACTTTGAGCGGTTGCACAGCGAATGCGCGGATGACGATATAGAGCAAGCCGACGAGCACCATAACCACAAAAAAGAAAAAAACAAGTGCGAAAATGGTCTTGTGCTTTGCTGAATTCATAAACCAAAAGGGACGAATATCCATGCCCCTGACAACCTCGCCAGGGGCTACAACTATGTTGCGTTTTCCACCCAATGCATCTGGCACTTGAATCCTGTATTTGCCCGGCAAGACCCTCACTTCGTAAAAACCCTGAGCATTGGTTACAGTACTCGCTTTTACATGCCTTCTGGGTGTTGTTAGGGACACAGCAACAGGCTCTACAGCTGTTCCATCTCGATTTTTAACATATCCCGAAATACGCGCCCACCTCGTTGTATCGGGTTCAAACACTACCAGCGCTTGATCGGAAATTTGCAACGGCGTTGCGTCTGATTCAAATACCGCCAATGTTGATTTTCGAATCTGCAATAACAGCTTTCCATCCACCAGTTCGGAAATTCCCAGAACGTGATTGCCCGGTAATCCGTCCCTCTCTGTCAACACAAGCCACGATTGACCGTCAAAGCGGACCAGACCGCTTTGTTCTGGATCTGTAATATCGTGATAATGTACACCAAAATAGAAGGTACCGTCTCGCGCACAAAGTGCTGCCCGTACTTCTCCAAAGGGCATACCGGAATCCGTGTTGATCACGCGCCATTTATCGCCGTCATAAATGGAAATATTCTCGCGATTGCCATGTGTACACCATAAGTCGCCATTTTTCCCCACTACAATTCGATATACCTTTTCATTGCTTAAACCATCTCCCCGACCATAATTGTGCCATTGCTCATCTCGATACTGACTCACACCTCTGTAAGTCGCGGCCCATAAATAGCCTTCTTGATCTACGGTCAGGTCGTAAATACGGTCGCTCCTGAGCCCTGTTTCAGTTGTGTGGTGAAACCAGCGGTTATTGGTGTACTCAAAGATACCGTAGCCGCCACTTGACCTGCGTTCATATAGGGGGTGAGCACGCATCCAAAATCGCCCTTTACCATCCACAACCGCCGGGGGACTCACAATCAAATTCCACTTTAACTTTGTCTTTGTTGTCTCTCGTATCACACCGTCGTAGCGCGCTGCAATGAGCGAATCGCTGTGATGTCCAAAAAACCACATGGCATCCGTTGAATCTTGCACTATCGTGCTCACACGCCATCCTACGGTTATCTTTGATAACTGGTTTTGCCTCAGCACGAAAACATCATCTTGATATCCCCACCACATGCCGCCTTCCCGGTCTATGTAGGGCAGTTCACCGGCGTTCAAAAAAGCGGTGCCGGCTATAAGGCTCCAGCGACCAGCAGCCGTCGTGTCCTGAGGCACTACGGAGACTTCCTGGGCATTGCCGGATGAGATGGTTCCCCAAAGGACGAAAAAATAAACTGTCAATCGAGAAAATGGTTTCAGGTGCATGTTCCGTATCGCAAATTGGAGATTAGGCGATTATTTNNNAGCCATTCGGGTGGGCCGTATAGCAGTGGCTTTTCGTTCCAGGTAAATAGCGGTTCTATGTCTCGCAAAATATCGTCGAGAGCCTCGTGATCGTACGCATCTTGAGTTGGAAAGCGGGTCGTCAAGCGGCTGTGCGCGCTCTTGATGACCTGGCGACGGCGCAGTATTTCGGGATAATTGGTGCCTTTTAATGTTTCGAGCGCGAATAGGGGAGCCATGATGCCATATACCCGTTTTGCCTCTTTCAAATCTCCAGCCTCCAGGGCATTCCACAGGCGCACCACGACATCTGTTATGTGACAGCCCGGCATTTGTCCGGCCACGCCGCGGGGATGTTCGAGCAGTAAATAGCGGCCACTGGCTCCGCCAAATACACCCTTCAATTTTGGCCCGGCCTGTTCGATTAAGCCCGTAATCATGTGCGTTGGGGGGAAGACCTCTTCCTTAACGTATTCTATGTGTTCTACTTCGTTGATCAAGCGCACCACTGTGTCGATTGACAACTCGCTACCCCGCGTGTGATTTTGTATAAAAATTGGCATATCTACTTCGCGGTCTATTGCCTGATAGTAGTGTACCATCGCATCTTCGTCTTCAATTGGCTCTATATAAGGGGCCATTGCTATGACGCCATCGGCTTTCAGTGCTTGCGCGTGGCGCGCGAACATCGCTGCATGATTACTACTCGCCCCCTGGACGCCGAGAATGATGGGAATGCGTCCGGCGGTGTGTTCTACGACCATCTGCATCCCGTGCAGGCGTTCCTGGTCGGTCAATACGGGAAAACTACTGGCATTTACTGGCCAGACAATTCCGTGCGCGCCGCAGGTGATACAAAAATCCAGCACGCGCTTGAGGTCGCCCCAATCGACATCACCATTTTGCTTAAAAGGCGTTGAGGGTATGGTAAATACCCCGCGAAATGTATCAGAATTCATGTCGTCTCCTTTTTTACGCGAACATAATTGCAAAACAATATACTCGCAGACAAAATAAGCTATGAAATTTCATCTCCAAACAAAAAATCCCGCCATTGCTTTGTACAAGAGCGGGCAATATCATCTCATAATCTCGACCATTTCTCTCATATCGTCTCGGCATTTGAGTTTCGAAAATTATATGCAAATCATGTCTCTTTGGATATTATTGGCGTAAATTATGGTTGTTTATTCCAAAATTTGGCGTAAATTATGGAATTGAAGTCCACATTTTACGCCGAAAGAGGTGGTCATGTGAAAAATAGAACCCTATTTTCTTTTATAAAACAAAAATCCGCCTCCAGGTTGGGGCGACTCATTGCCTTGACAGGGGCGCGACAAACGGGCAAGACCACACTTGTGCAAAAGGGATTTCCCGACTATTCATACATTTCCCTTGATGATCCGATCACGCGTCCGGATTTTACAACACTTTCGGCTGCACAGTGGTATCAACAGTATCCAAATGTCATTCTGGACGAAGTGCAAAAAGCTTCTGCGATCATAGAGTCTATCAAAGCCGTTTACGACCAGTATTCCGATGCTCGCAGTATCTTGCTCGGTTCCAGCCAAATCCTGTTAATGGAACAGATCCGCGAAAGTTTGGCCGGGCGTATTTCCCTTATTGAACTGTATCCTCTCACATTGCCGGAAATGCTGACAGATTCCTGGGATGACACCATTGTGGATTCCAGGTTCATCCATTTTCTAAAAACAGGTGAACGCGATATTTTGTATTCGGGTATGCCCCTCCAGAGCGAACGCTACGCACAGGTAGCACATCATATGGCACATTATCTGAATTTTGGTGCCATGCCAGCCATCGTCGATCCCATGCTCACAATCCGCGATAAATACGATTGGTTGCACGACTATATCCAAACCTATCTTCAGCGCGACTTGCGCGATCTCGCCAATTTGCGCGATCTCACGCCTTTTGCTCGCATGCAACGCGCATTGGCAGGGCTGACTGGCGTGCTGCTCAATATGAATGAATTGGCTCAACTTACCGGCGTTACATCTAAAACCGTCAAACGCTTTATCTCATATCTCGAAATAAGCTATCAGGTCATTTTGTTACAACCGTGGTTTCGCAATCTGAACAAACGCCTGTCCAAAGCACCAAAAGTCCACTTTCTCGATCCTGGCATCCAGCGTGCGTTGCTCAATCGGCGAGGCCAACCCACAGGCCATGAATTTGAAAGTGCTATTATTGCTGAAATTTACAAACAAATTCAAAATAGCCGGTTGCCCATTGATTGTTACCATCTGCGCACAGTTGATGGACGCGAAGTCGATTTGCTGCTCGAAACTGAACAGGGCTTTGTGCCTATCGAAATAAAAATGGCGGAACGCATTTCTTTTACAGACGCCCGCCATTTGCGCAAACTCGACGAAATTTTAGACAAACCCATCCTGCAGGGACTGGTGCTTTCTAATGACCCTCGCATTCACGACCTGGGCGATGACATTGTGGCACTACCTGTGGGTTGGGCACTTGGCGCATAATGAACACAACCCAAAAGCCCTCCGGTGATCACCGGAGGGCTTTTTTAATTGTCGCGAAGGATATAGAGTCGCAATTCGCCTGGCGGTGGGATTTTTTCTCTGGGTCTGTCGCGGTTGCGGTCCAGTGTTTCCCAGCGCAAGACGTATTGTTCACCGGATCGTGTTCCCTTGCCGCGAGCACCGCGCAGGTTGACGGTCATGCCCGGATAATCAGATGTCACTTGTTCCAATTCATCGGGAATTTCCTTATCGGGTGGCGGGTATGTCCCGATCACTTGCAGGGTTTTGGGATGCAATTTCCAGATCCCCTGGCCTTCTTTTATATGCCAGTAACTCAGGCTGAGATTCCCATCGGCTTCTGCTTTGACACCGCCCAATCGAATTTCTGCACCGATAGAGCCTCCGCCTCCAAATTCCCACCGATAGGTCCAATCACTCACCTTGTAAAATATCCACTCGCCATTTTCCAAACGCGCACAATAGGCCTGTGTATATCCATTTTCGTCGTGTTTGTGATAGCTGATCACGGCACGCTTCTGGTCGTCAAAGCCCAGGGATTGCGTCATATTGATCAATCCCCCTCCTGGGGGTACGGGATCAACGGTGGCACCGCTTTCGATTGTAATTGGTAAATTCAGTGTGTCGCCGCCACCTGTTTTCCAGGACAGGAGGTCTGGACTGCAGGCATAAGAAATACTGTGATTGGTCGCACAATCGGGTGTATCGCGCCAGATCCAGACCATGTGATAATTCCCATCCGGCCCTTTTTCGGGCATGCGCGCGTAGGCATTCATGCGGTCGAGCCCATCGAGCAATGGCGCACTGTGCATCCGGTGCCATGTTTTTGTCTGGACATCATACACATTGTAAAAATCAACCCCATTGCCACTACTGCCGTCTCGATATCGGAAAATCAATTCATTATTGGGACCGCGCATAAACACGGGATAAGTGCAACGATCCTCATTTTTTCCCACCATAGAAGCGATGCGCTCAAAACTCGTGACATCGAGCGGCCGCGTTGTGCGAAAATAAATTAAGGGATCTACGTGCATATTGCCGCACAAATGAATATGGCCATCGTCGTCGATGGCCATGGTCAGTGAATTGTGGCTGTCCCATCCGATCTCCGAAGACAGCCGTCCCCGATTTTCCAGCCATACACCTTCGGGATGTGCAAATGTCCATATATCTTCATTTAACTTTCGCATTCCAACGGTTATTTTGCGTTCGGCATTGTAAAACGCGATAAATTGCACATCGCCGTGGCTCAACAGATCAAACCCGACGGGATGACCTGACCAGACCGTTGCGACAAATAGCGAACTGTAAACGGAACTCATAGTTTATCCTCTGATGCGTTAAAACAAAGAGCGCGTTCTTTGATCAAAGATGTAGTGTTTGGGATTTTCGTATTTGCCATTTTTGATGACTGAGTAGTGGAGATGAGGGGCTGTTGAGCGTCCTGTTCTGCCCATCTCGCCGATTTTTTCACCGCGTTTGACGCGAGTTCCGAGCTTAACATGTGGCTTTCTGTTCAGGTGCCCATACAGAGTTTGCAGGCCATAGCCGTGGTCGATCCTCACATACCATCCCAAACGACTATTGTGATCAATTTTATCTATTTTTCCATCGGCTGCAGCGATAATGGGCGTGCCCTTGCGACCGGGATAATCGATGCCAGCGTGAAATTGTCTGCGTCCGGTAAATGGATCGCGACGGAAGCCAAAACCCGATGATATTCTCGGATTGTCTATCCGCACGGGGGTAATTGAGGGTATGTGCTGACGCATTTGGATGTCTTTGCTGAGTACTGCCAAAATCGTATCAAAACTGGCTTGCAGGAAGTGTGCCTCTCGCAAGAGTTGATCCATATTGATGCGGTTACCGGCCAGAAGGCCTGAGACGCGGTCTGAAACGGCGGTTTCCCATTCTGGCAGTATGGCTTCGCCGCCCCCCACACCTATTTGACGCACTTCGTCACTCGGTTCTGACAGGTCAACCCATGCGCGCATGATGCGATCTTTTTCCTGCAACTGATCCATATTGTGGCGCATGTTTTTTAGTTCTTCTTGAATTAAGGCAAATTCACGTTGAAGTGCGGTGTTTTCCTCCTTGAGTTCGGCGAGTCTTTCCCGCTTTCCTATTGTGACAACATAGCCGAGTGAGAGCAATAGAAGCAGGCATAATGTACTTATAATACCGATAAATTTCGGTTTTGAGAGATGATGCTCTTTGATATAACCTTCATTGTGGGAGATAAACATTAAAGTCAAATATTTTTTCATACAATAAATCCAGGTAAAGATGAGAGTGACTTGTCTGCATTTAGGAGTGAGCAATATAAAACTTTTTGGTCATTTTATCAAGCTCTGACTATTCCCCAGTTTTTCAGGAAGGCGAAGGCTTCGTCGTGCACGGCCTGGCGCAAATTGGGGATATCATCGCAGAAGATACGCACCACTTTGGCCTGTGCTTCAAAGTTGTCGAGCAGATAATTTTTGAGCAAAGAGACTTCCGGGTCGTCAAAGCTCAGGGGTTCTGGTTTTTCTACGGGGATATGGGCGTCAAAAAAGACTTTGAGATCTACTTCGGGGCTTTTGTCAAATTGGAGAATGTCGAGGAGTATTTCATTGCCACAAAGGTTGAGATTGAGCTTTGAGGAAAGATGGGTGCAAAAGGCGATTTCGAGTTCTCGTCGCTGATCGGGCGCATCGTAGAGGCAGCGAAATAAATTTATGAGATTTTGCGCGTATTCATGGGGGAAAAATATACGGGCAACTTTGAAGAGTTTGCGTCTTTTGAGACGGCCAATCAGGCTGGTTTGGTAGGAAATCCCGAGTGCGGTGTGTTCTTTTTCGAGGCGGTGAAGCAAGTCAGATTCGGTGGCGCGGTCAAAGTCGTTTTCTGTCAGCGAGCAGTTGGGATGCGCCAAAAGATCCTGTATCCCGCGCTTGAACATGGCATTAGCTGAGCGAACCGCGTGGTGCCAATAGACATTGCGATACATCAGATAACTGGTAAAGATGAGTGCTTCAGTTGCAGATACGCCTTTGTAAGTGATGGCCGGTCGTTGTGTTGTGTGATGATATGTAATTGAGGATAGGAGACGATCTCTGTTCACGCTCTCGCCAAATGGGACACCGCAGTAGCGCGCGTCGCGCAGAAGATAGTCGATTTTGTCTGGGTCGAGCGTGCCACTGAGAATGTGGGCAAGGCGCATATCGCGGTCGGAGATAGTGCGTTGCTGATAATCGATGACATTTGCAACGCGCTGGGGATCAATGCCTACTTTGAGAAGTGCGGCGTGGACTTCTGTGCTCGGATCTTCAATGATATAGCGCCCCCGCGTTTCATGGTCAATAAAAAACATCTGCATTTCTTCGAGCAGATGCGAAAAGGGATAATGGCCAATGTCGTGCAACAAACTCGCCGCGAGAAGCACGCGCACGTCATCGATATCGATATCTGGAGAGGGGTGGGTTTTGAGCAATTGTTTGAGGAAATGGCCCGCAATGTGAAACACACCCAGGGCGTGTTCAAAACGCGAGTGGCGCGCTCCGGGATACACGAGCAAAACGTGCCCAAGTTGCGATATATCGCGAAGGCGTTGAAATTCTTCGGCATCAACGAGAGGTAAAAAATCGGGCGGTATGTGGATATAGCCCCAAATGGGATCCCGGATCGCTTTGCCTTCTTCGAGAAAACGTAAATCAATCATGAGAGGATTAGCTTTTATGATTGTCGTTTATTCGCAGTCCGCGCACAAAAATTGTCACGAGATTTTCAATCATGGCGTCATCGCGTTCTGGTGTATCGGTTCCACTTCTCGCAACAAAACGGCTGATGCAGTATTGCAGGAGTGCATAGAAGAAAGAGCGAAGCGATTCAGCCGGATCAACCGCGCAAAACTGTCCCTGATTGACACCGGTTTGAATGGCCTGGCGAATGGAGCGCATGTGGGGGTTGCTGTAAATCGCGAAAAATTTTTCTCGGAATTTGTGATCTTCGAGTGCGCTGTACATCATCAGACGTATGAACGTTGAATCTCTGCGGTTGCGACTGACAAATGTTTGGGCAAAATCGCGCAAGAGGTATTCGATATTGCGCGGGTCTGGTGGCGGGGCGGTGTCTTGATCCCACTGTTCTGAGCGTTTTTCAACCGTGTATGTGATAATGGCATTGTAGAGGTCTTCTTTGGTCGCAAAATGCCTGAAGATAATGGCTTCTGAAACTTCTGCTGCACGGGCAATAGCGCGCGTGGTAGTACCGGTAAATCCTTTGGTCGCGAAAAGCGTCATCGCTACTTCGATAATTTGGGTGCGCCGTTCGGCCTGTGTGAGTCGTTTTCTGGGCATGCGCGGACCAGTGCTTTCGGGGTGAATACTCGGATATTAAATGAATATCATCAGGGAAAGAAGGGTTGTCAAGTTGAAAAAAAATTGGAATTTGGATTAAAGACGAGGTGTAAAAAACGCCGCTTATTGCACTGGTCTGAGGCTTTGTGAAGGATCGGCGAAGATGGATCTGAGATTCCGGTTCGGACAGAGGGCGAGGAAATAGATATTACTTTTACTTGACACTTTTTGATCAATATGATAATTTTGCTTTCTAATAGGATATGTCTGGTATCAGTTTCGCCCTTTGATTAGAATTCTTAAGGGCAGGTTTTTTGCTCCCGTAGCTCAGCTGGATAGAGCAACTGCCTTCTAAGCAGTAGGTCGCAGGTTCGAGCCCTGCCGGGAGTGTTTTTCGTTTGGTGTGGTGGGTGTAGCTCAGTCGGTTAGAGCGCCTGGTTGTGGCCCAGGAGGTCGGGGGTTCAAATCCCCTCACTCACCCCATATTTTTTATGTCTTGGGCTTTTAGCTTCTATATACAAGGGGTTAAAAGCCCTATTTTATTGTGGGATGGGGATAGATGTTTAATTTTGTTCGACGAGATAAGACCAAATTCAGCCGGGTCGTTGTTTTGGGCTTAGATGGCATGCCACATAGCCTGTTGCAACGCCTGATTGTCGAGGGAATTATGCCCAATTTTCAGCAGTTGATCGTTCAGGGGTCACTGATGTCTATGACGTCGGTGGTACCTACGGTATCGTCAACTGCCTGGGCATCGATTGCGACGGGTTGCAACCCGGGCAAGCACGGGATTTTTGGGTTTATTGATCGCGTCCCCCAAACGTATGAGATGTTTATCCCATCTTCAAGAACATTGCGGGGTAAGACGTGGGTTGATCTGTTTAGCAGTATGGGACAGCGGGTTTTTTCTATGGGGGTGCCAACTACTTTTCCCCCTCGCAAAGTTAATGGCATCTTGATTTCGGGGTTTTTAGCACCCGATTTGAAACGGGCGACCTATCCGTCTTCGATTGCGCCTGAGTTGGAATCTATGGGGTATTTGATCGATATTGACGCCTGGCAGGCGCGGAAAAACCGCCAGAAATTTCTCGACGAGATCTTCTGGGCACTCAACCGACGTGCCGAGGCTATGTTCAAGTATTACGCGCAGGAATCATGGGATTTATTTGTGGCGCATTTTATGGATACTGACCGGCTACACCACTTTCTCTGGGGCGATGTGGCGCGAGGCGATGTGGCGCACACCGCGTGGTTTAACCGGTTTTACGCGCGTGTAGATGAGATTATTGGGGAACTGGTTTCGCGGTTATACAGCGATACGCTACTTATGATTGTATCAGATCACGGTTTTTGTACCCTACAGCGTGAGGTGCATTTGAATTTTTGGCTGCAACAGATGGGTTTGTTGTCTTTTGCATCGCCTGAACCAAAGCAGTTGAGAGACCTGGCTCCCCGAACGCGGTGTTATTCATTATTGCCCGGGCGATTTTACGTGAATCTAAAGGGCAGAGAGCACGAGGGCTGCGTGCAGGCAGGTGCTGAATACGAGCAGGTCCGGCGAGATGTGGCAGATGCGCTGATGGAAATTCGCGATCCCGATGGTGGGACACCAGTTATTGATCGCGTGTTGATGCGCGAAGAGGCTTTTATTGGTGCCGACCTCAATGCGGCACCCGATCTTATGGCAGTACCTGCGCGGGGATATGATTTAAAGGGCGGTTTTGAAAAGCGCGTTTTGTTTGAATCCAGCCCGGTGAATGGCACGCATACCTTTGATGATGCGCTGTGGTTTGCCAATGCGCCTGGTTTGGCATCTGATGACGCGACGGTGATGGATATTTTGCCTACGATGATGGCTTTGTTGGGGTTGGAAAGTCCCGATGGAGTGGATGGTCAAGTCGTGAGAGGGGCTTTGTGAAACGCTTTGTTTTTTTCTGTGCAGTTATATTGCTTTGGGCTGATATATACGCAGACGATCACCACGTTTTGGATACGAGCGAAAAGGGTATGGAAGCGATTTCTAAAGCTCTGGGGGTAAAATGCCAATATTGCCATCCCTCTGAGACTGAGGCTGGTGAGCGCGATTACAAAGCACCATCTCTGTTTAAGAATACAGCGCTTTATATGAAGCATCATTTTGTGGATGGTCTGGTTACAATAGCGGGGAAATCTATCGATTGTGCTTTTTGTCACGCGGGCACGGCGCGGTTTGTGGTGCGCGATACGAGTGCAGCCAAACCTTCCCGGTTGGCGGGCATGTCGCGTGGAGAAATTGTGGCGATGATGAAAGATATGCAGAAAGCATTGGGTGTGAAGGCATGCGACTATTGCCATGTGAGAAGGCGCGATGGCCGGCTCGATCCCGTTACGCCCACGCCTAATAAGGTTGTTGCACGTATGATGATGGAGAAGTTTACGGATCGCTTATTGGATATTAAAACGGGCAAGTCCGCAACATGTCAGACTTGTCATGATGGGAAAGCGAAGTTTTTGGGAAGGGAAGTAAAAGCGGACGAATGATGAACAGGCTCTTTTACATCTCACCTTTCAAATTGCTGCAGTTCTTTTTCAAAGTCGCTGAGGTCTTTGAATTGACGGTACACAGAGGCAAAGCGCACGTAGGCAACATCGTCGAGGCGTTTGAGTTCTGTCATGACAAGTTCACCAATGTGCTCTTTGGCTTCTATTTCTCGTTCGCCTCTGCTTACGAGTTGATCTTCGATTCGGTCGGCGATTTCCTCGATCTGAGTTGTTGAGATTGGGCGTTTGGTGCAGGAGAGCCGGATTTTGTCTATGAGTTTGTTTTTGTCAAAGATTTCGCGCCGTCCATCGGATTTTATGACGGTGAGGGGGGTGTCTTCGATGTATTCGTAGGTCGTAAATCGACGTTCGCATCCCAGGCATTCTCGGCGGCGGCGAATAGCGGTGCCTTCTTTGCTTGATCTGGAATCTACCACCTTGTCTTCGATCACGCTACAATAAGGACATTTCATGAGATAGGATTCCTTTCTTAAAATCAACATGATATTGTATGTTGATCAAATTATAGCACTAAATATAGGGTACTGTCAAGAGGGGAATTGAAGATGTTTGTTAAAAACGATGATGCACACAAAAAAAGGGACCCATCATCTATCCGATGCGTCCCTTTTTTGATTTTATGTGGTGGTTTTTTAGAATGCTTTTCCAAATCCGATGGCAGCGGAAAAGCCACTAAAATCGCCGGGTGAGCCGAGCGCGTCGGCGAATCGGGTCAGGGTGTAGCGGCCTTCAATGGTGAGGGCGAGTTCTTTTTTTGCGCCGAAATGGATATTCAGGCCAGAAGCGAGATGGCCGCCGAGGGTGAAGGAGGTACTTGGGAAATCATCGAGTGTAAGAGGCACCGTAAGGTTGAGGCTGCTGTGTCCATTGCGAACGATTCTGTCTAAACCCAAATTGTTTCCGTAGTATCCCAGTCGGTGTGAGCGGTGATCCAGCCGGATGACGGGGCCAAAACCAAATCCAATATGGGGATTGATACGCGATGTGGGCGCAAAGTGGCGTTGGAAGCCGATGGGTATGGTGATCAGGGTGATTCGCGTTGTACCTGGGGGCATAAGGTCTCCCAGAATAGCCCTGGATCTGGATAGGCCATAGGTGAGAAATTCCGGGCTGGCGGTAAAGCGTGTGTGTGGAGATATTTTGTGGTCGTAATTGATGCGAGAGCCAAATCCGCCACTGGCTGTTGAAAAGAAAATTCCGATGTGATTGAGCATTTTCATCGGGTCCGGAAGCGGTGTATATACGGGAGATAATTTGGCTGGATTACCAGGAACTAATTGACCAGGACTACCGAGGATGCAAGGGGCATAGCGGTCAGATGGGCTTTTGGGCACTGTAGAGAGCGAATCGGTAGGGAGTGTAAGGGTGCCTTCGGGGATGTGGATTTTTATTTCGCCCCCGGAGTTGATGCCAATGGCACCATTGCTTATTGAACCCGATAATTGAGATTTGGATTTTTTGAGTGGGGGTTCAATATGCGGTTCAGATGATGCAGTGACGGGCAAGCAGACGAGCGCGGCGAGTAAAAACAGTCGAATATATGACATGGTAACCTCCTGAAAATGTGTGACCCCGGCTGGGTAATCGTATATGCAAAATTCGTGCCGTAAATTACGTTCAGGAAAGAAATAATATAAGTGATTGTTTTTATTATATTTTGTATTATATAGTATTTTGTGAGAGAAAAAGCAGTATGTGTGTTTTTTCCGCACAGGTGTGGTAAAAGTGATACAATATTGGTTTTGGAGTACATAAATATAGATATTTAAACTTGACCTGCATAGCAGATTTCTGCATGAATAATTTAATTACTTGAGCAAAAACTAAAAAGGGAAATATGTGAGCAATATATCGCTGGCATCGGAAAATGAAGCTGTCAAGCGCGCGCTTGAGTCGTCTTATTGTCCCGGTCCGATTAGAGAGGCGCGGCAGATACAAGACGAGATACTCAGCGAGCGGCTTCGGCATGGTCCATACAAAATTTCGGATATTGGGTGCGGCAATGGCTATCACGTCGTTCTATTCGCGCCACACTGTCTTTTGTATCACGGCTTTGAAATATCGCCCGAAATGGCTGAAGAGGCACGCGCGCTGTGGAAAAAAGAACGCATTGACAACGCACAGATATTTATAGGCGATGCCGCCGAGGCAGTGGTAGAGGAAGCGTTTTACGATCTCGTCCTCTGTCTGTATTTTACTCCGGGCAATATTAGGGATAAATCAGATGATCTCAGTCTGTACAGCGATGCGTATCTCGACCGCAATCCGCGATTTATTCAGACGATTTCTCGTTTTTATCGCGCTCTGAAAATTGGCGGTTCCGCATTTCTGACCATGTACAAGGATGTGCCAAAAACAGAAGCCGCGCAGGTTGATTTCTACGAGCATACAGGACAGCGTGTTGTGACGCCTTTGGGGTCGCGATTTGTGGCGACTGCCGAGGGCTTTTGGTCTGCAAGATGGACTCAAGATAGCATTGCGTCCAATCTCGGTGCGTGTGGTATTAGGGCAGAGGATATCGTGTTTCACGACCTGAATGATATTGCGTGGTTGGTCGAGGTGGTGAAGCATTCTCACTTGGAAAAAGGAGTGTTTGCATGATGAGGCGGGAGCTTTACAATAAAGAAATAGCGGGTGAGAAAATTCGGCGCTGGCAACGCGAATCGGGTTTACAGGGTCAGGAAATTGCCAAAATGGTTGGGATTAGTGCGCCCTATTTCAGTGATATTCGAAAGGGCAAGCAGCGAGGGTCAATTCCCGTGTTGGCAAAAATTGCAAATGTGTTGGGCAGAAGTGTCGAAGATTTGTTGACGGACCAAGAAGCCAGCCAGGAAACAATACAGATCGCGGAACTGAGAAAAGCATTGCAACCGATATTCAAATCAGAAACCGATGATATTATTGAGGGGATTCAACTCTGGCGGAGAGCACCACACAATTTCAAGTCTGCGTTTCGATCCTTACTCGATGCCTGATGAAGATGAGATGGAGAGAAAGAATAAAAGGGAACCGAAAACATCGGTTCCCTTATTTTTTTGGTAGCGGGGGGGGGATTTGAACCCCCGACCTTTGGGTTATGAGCCCAACGAGCTACCAGGCTGCTCCACCCCGCGACCCTATGTCCAGATAAGCACTAAAAAAGAACAGGATTTTGGGGTTATTGTCAAGCTATTTCTGTGGTTTGTCGTTTTGCCTTTGTATCTCTTCACCGCGTTTTGGCTCATCCTGGGAAGGCTCTCCGCGTTTGGTAATTTTTACCTGTGTAATGCGCTGTCCTACTACTTCGAGAATTTCAATGAATAGATTTCCGTACTTTAAATTTTCATCTGGCCGAGGTACGTGTCCAAGCACGTTGTATATAAATCCGCCGAGCGTTTCGTAACCGTCTTGTGGCAGTTCAACATTGAGCACGATATTGAGGTCTTCGATGTCAATGCGCGCATCTGCGACGAGTATTTTGCCTTCTTCTCGCCATTCAAAAAGCGGTTCCTCATCGTCGTGTTCATCTTGAATTTCGCCCACAATCTCTTCGATAATATCTTCCATTGTAATGAGGCCAGACGTTCCGCCATATTCCCCAACGACAATCGCCATGTGTACTTTTTCACGCTTAAATTCAGCCATTAGCTCAGCGAGTGTCTTATTTTCTGGCACAAAGTATGGCGCACGCATGATCTCTGGGATAGACCACGGCTGATTGGTCGCCAGATTGAGCAAGATATCTTTGACATAAACGACGCCTTTGATATTGTCGATTCGTTCTTGATGGATGGGAATTCGCGAGTGCCAGGATTGTTGAATTAGCTCGAGAAGCTCTTTCGGCGTGGCCGTTATCTCAGCAGAAATCATATCTATACGCGGAATCATCACCTCTTTGACCGTTGTTTCGTCAAATTCAAAGATGCCCTCAATCATTTCTCTTTCTTCTGCTTCGATTGTGCCTTCTTCTGTTTCCGATTCGACGATATTTCGCAACTCTTCTTCTTTGAGTGCCCTGCTATCGTCTTCGCTCAAGAAAACAGTTTGCGCTTTTTGCAACAGCAGTGTTGGAATGACAAGAATAAAGTAAAAAGGCAAAAAACATATCGGCAAAAAGGGCAGCGGGCGGTCTGATCCCTCTTCTCTTCGATAGGGGGGGACGATGCTGCGAATGATCAGGGCGATAAATACATAAAGTGCGATGAGCAATGCTGCGCCGGGATACAGCCAGAAACCCGGTTTTGACGTTTGAAAAAGAATGGATAGCAGTGCCAAAGCTCCTATAGATATGGCGATTGTCTGACCGAGCAAAACCATTTGTGACACAAAATCGCGAGAGCGATAGAGCCAGAGGTAGAGTCCTGCGCGTGCTATTTTTTCTTCGTGCAGGCGTTCGAGGGCTGTGCGCGAAACAACAATTGAGCTGAGCCTGGAGAAAGCGGCTGTCAGGACAATAGAAGCGATGGTTATAAAGATTGCTGGCCAAGGATCGTCCAAAAAATCACACTCCTTTCGCGGGAATGATTGTTTGCAGTAAGGGCTACCCCATCAGAGTCAGGTATTTTTTTTCTTCGTTTTGCATTTGCGTGTAACCCTCGGGAGTATCGTGTTCAAATCCCAGCAAATGCAGGGTCCCATGCACTGTCAGGTGGGTTATTTCTGCCTGTAGAGATCGGTTATGCGCTTTTGCTTGCTGTCGTGCGCGATCTACTGAAATGTATATCTCGCCACAATAATGCGCCTCTGGATGAATCGCATCGGAAAGTTCAAATGAAAGAACGTCGGTCGTTTTGTCTATGTTTCGATATTTTTTATTCAGCTGTTGAACATGGGCATCATGGGTTAGAATACACGAAACGAGAAGATGCACATCGTTGTCTAAAAGAAGCTGTTTCACTACAGCTTCTAATTGAGGGATATCCAGATCGCACACATCGACTAAAGTTGTAATTTCCAGTGTATTCATCCGCTCGCGCTCTGGCGTTCTTGTTGTTGCACCTGCCAGGGATAGGGGACTCGATGATGGTGAGAAGCCTGCAAAACGGGTAAAAAGGCTTCCTGGATTCTGGTCAGGTCGCGCAATGTAAGATCGCATTCATCCAGTTCGCCAGCATCATAACGACCTTTGACAATTGTATGGACGAGTTCTCTAATTTCGTCTGGATCATTATTGGGCAGAGACCGCGTCGCAGACTCAACAGCGTCTGCGAGATTAATAATACCCGCTTCTTTGGTCTGGGGCTTGGGACCGGGATATTGGAAGTCGGCATCGCGGACCGCCTGCTCGTCTATGAGTTGTGCCTGATGCTTAAACGAAGTCATTTCTGAAGTCCCATGGTGCTGTGGAATGAGATCAATAATTGCCAGAGGAAGTCCTTCTTCTTTTGCCAATTCGATCCCGTCTCTGACATGAGATATGAGAATCAGGGCACTTATTTGAGGCTGCAACTCATCGTGAGGATTTACGCCATGCTGATTTTCTATAAAATAGTGTGGGCGTCTCATTTTCCCAATATCGTGGTAATAACACCCAACGCGCGCGAGCAAAGGATCTGCTCCTATTGCGACCGCGGCTTCTTCCGAGATATTGGCCATGTTTATGCTGTGGCTAAAGGTACCAGGAGCGCGAAGGGCCAAATTGCGCAACAGCGGGCGATTTAAGTCCGCCAATTCGAGCAATGTCATAGATGTTACAACATTGAAAACACTTTCGAATACGGGCAGTAATCCAATGGTGAGAATTAAGGAACCGCAGGCAGACACAATGCCCCAGAATAAATCCTCGCGTATTTCTGCGAGAAACTCGGTGGTGTTGGCATAAGAAAAGAGTAGTCCAACTGTGGAGGTAATTGTCAGAGCATAAGCGGCAATCAGATACAGACCAGGACGGTAAAAATCTCTGCGATGGCGCACCTGGTGTACTGAAAAAGCACCAATAATACCTGTGATGAGAAAGATGATCCCGTATTGGAGTTCGCCGAGAATGCTGGCACAAAGCGTTGTAACGACAAGGGTGATCACCATGCCGATGACGGCATCAAAGAGCACGGTTGCCAGCATTGCAGATAGCGCGACGGGGATGAGAAACGGCGATATGGCCTGACTTTGGGCGGCGTAATCGGCTACGGCAGTAGGAATTAAAATAATGATGCCAAAAAGCACGATATTTTTGGACGGGCGATAAAGTTCAGGACGATAAAATTTTAGAAACGCAAAAAATATTATTAGCGTCAACGCGCAAAGTGATAGTCCAGCACCTCGTTGAATGAGATCAATGAATGGGTCTTGCTGGCGGCGTTGGTTGATATGTTCTGCCAGTGACCTGAGTTTATCTACGGCGTCAGATGTTACGCGGTCGTGTTTGTCAATAATGCGCTCGCCTTCGAGGACTGTCCCCGGCTTGGTAAGTTGGACATTGCTGGCTGCCTCATCTCTTCGCCTCTGCGTTTCGGTAGCGTCATAGGCAATGTTGGGGGATAGATAGGCCAGTACCAGTTCACTACCCGCTCTCATTTCCATAGAGCTTGCTTTTGGCACTTGTTGTTCTATGGTTTGTTGGAGCCCTGAGGTAAAATTTTCTATATCGACCAGTTCTTCAAGGCTGATTTGGCGTTCTGAGCCATTGTTAAGTAGTATAACCTCTGCGTACCCCTCTTCGATGGCATTTATTTCCTGGTCGATAATCCCGTTCTGGTAGGTGCTTTGAAGAATTTTCTCGACTGCGGTGGTCAATATACTGCGGCTGGATGATCGCCTCCGGGATATGGGTATGAGATATTTCAGGGTGGATTCCGACAAGGGACCAATCTCTGGGTGTGAAAGCCGCAGCGCGTGTGAGAGCGATTCACTTAGCCCAGAGCCTGTGTGCTTTTTTGTATCGCTTAGAAATGTTTTAAATGCATCCAGTTTGCTTTTCTCCACCGTGCTATCATAGCGCAAAACTGGCAAAATCTGGAGGCGAACTTCTGCGACTTCATCCCGATATGCTTCCTCGCTTTTGTACACGGGGAATGATTCAGATGCAATGACTTCATCTGGTGCAATCGCGCCTTCTCGGAACGCACTGTACTCGTACTGCTGTTGCGTGGGAAATAAGACGGTTAATCCACCTAAGAGAGCGAGCATCAACGCAATGCGAAAGGCTTGCTTTCCCCGCTGTTTCCACTGTTGTCTCGTCCGACGCGTGCGATCGCGTTGACGTTTTCTAAAGAACATCATGGCTTTAACAGATCCTCTTCTCCATCTGGTTCCTGGGAATGTTCGCTTTGTTCATAAGCGGTTATAATTTTTTGAACCAGTAGGTGTCGTACAACATCTTTTTCTGAAAAGCTGACAAATTTGATGGCTTCTATATGAGACAGGATATGTTGAACATGTATAAGTCCAGACTGAATATCTGGCGGCAAGTCTATTTGTGTGATATCACCCGTAATTACGGCCTTGGCATTGTTGCCCAGGCGGGTGAGAAACATCTTCATCTGGTTGACGGTGGTATTCTGGGCCTCGTCGAGAATGACAAAAGCGTTGTTCAAGGTGCGTCCTCTCATAAATGCAAGCGGTGCAATTTCAAGTGTGTGCATTTCCATGAGGTGTTGCAATTGTGTATCGGGTAGCATGTCGCGCAGTGCATCGTAGAGCGGACGCAAATAGGGATCGACTTTATCCTGTATATCTCCCGGGAGAAAGCCCAGGGTTTCGCCAGCTTCTACAGCCGGGCGTGTCAGAATAATTCTGGAGATGTGTTTGCTTTTTAGTGCAGCAACAGCCGCTGCGACTGCCAGATAAGTTTTGCCGGTACCCGCTGGTCCAATGCCGAAAACAATATCGTAGTTTTCTATAGCTGTCGAGTAAGCAACCTGAGTCTGTGAACGGGGGCGAATGAGAATTTTGGGCGTTGAAAGAATAGGCTTTGCGTATTCCCCAATTTCAGATTCGCAATTTTCTGGCGGTGGCGCAAGCAAGTGTAGAGGGTCAAACTGATCACCGCGCCGGAGACATGAAATCATTTCTTCTAATAGACCAGAGACATGTTGAACTTTGTGTTGTGGTCCCTGAACATTTAGCTGATCCCCGCGGGCGGTTAAACGCACGCCATAGCGGTCTTCAAGGGCGAGCAAATTTGCATCGTTGTGACCGTATAAAGATAGAAGGTCAACACCGCGCAAAGATAGTCTATGGGTGAGTTCTCTATTTTCCACGCTTTGAGTATAAGAAAAAGAAAACTCTCATTCCCAAACAGACTACGGGAATGAGAGTTCGATTTTAGAGGTTGATAGATGAACCTTCCATTGGATTTATGAAAGATCCAAATTCTGGGATCGAAAAGGTTGAGGTCAGTTTGCCGGAATGTCGAATAATTGAGCTGGGAAAATCATGCTCGGGTCAAAGATCTGTGTTTTGTTGGCCTGGTAGATCCGATTCCATTTGGTGACATCGTTATACACCTTGCCAGCAATGGACGAGAGGTTTTCGCCAGTCATCACGAGATGTTGATTGAGATCCACGCCAAAAGGAATGTTGAGAACCCACTTGGGATAAATTATATCGGGATGTTTAATTTTATCCCGGTTTTCAACATAGATGCGAGGCCAAAGATAAGGATCTCCGTAAATATCGTCTTTTTTAGCGATTCTCCAGAGATTATCGCCTCTGACAACCGAGTATTGCCGAACGCGCTTACGAGGCATTCGCGATTTGACCTGCTCAAATAATTGATCAATACTGGCCAATTTTGCCTGTGCAGCTGGGAAACAGGCTCTTTTATCCGCTTTAAGCTCTGGGATGCGGGCTTCTATTTGGTCAACTTCATCTCGAACTTCAAACAGGGCATCGTCTGGTAGGTCGCGCAAGCCCATGAGGCGACTTTCAACGCGGCCGAGTTCTTGCATGTATTCGTTGACCCCTGCTTCATCGGACTCAACAAGCCCATAAACTTGCTGTTTGATTTCACTAATCTGGGTATCCAGACTGGAAATCTGGTTAGAAAGGTCATTAGATGCAGTTTGGCATTCAAGCAGAGACTTTTTAAGTCCTTCAAGCCGTTGCTCTTGTTCTGTAAGTTTCATCTTGTATTCATCATAGGTCATTGCCATCTGGGCAATTCCCTTTTGAGGGAAAACAAAAAGGGCAACTGCACAGCAAATAACCCTGAAAAGATTCAGACCTGTCATCCGGACAACTCCTTTCCACACACCATAGTAAAATTATTAGCTCAAGACCTGTTGCACTGACTTAAGATATTTTGCCACTCGGCCAGAACTTGTTTCTTCTGTGCCAATTGGCGTTCCAACTCCGCCCGGTGTAGCTTACAGGCTGCGAGGTCGGCTTCAGCCGATTCTGCTACTTTACGCGTTTCTTCAAGCATTTGGAGTTGCGATCTTGAGGCCATTGGCGTGCAACATCCAGATAACAGAAAGAGTAACAGACCACAACCTGCCACTTTTTTGAGTCTTCTCATAACCCCACTGCCTCCTCAGGAATATTGACGTAAGTGTTTGAAATATCAAGACTTAAAATAAAAGAAAAGGTTCTAACAATACAACTTTTAGACAAAGTACTACATAAAATACAGAAAGTCAAGAAAAAGTTTTGAATGCGCTATGGTTCTCTGTGATTACAATAATCGCAAACCGAGTTCTCGGAGTTGGGCGGCATCTACTATAGATGGTGCCCCATCCATGAGCGATGCCGCTGTATTGGTTTTCGGAAATGGAATGACATCGCGGATAAATGCTTTGCCCGCCATGAGGGCGACCAGGCGGTCGTATCCAAACGCAATGCCGCCGTGAGGGGGCGCACCGTAGCGAAAGGCGTCGAGTAAGAAGCCGAATTTTTCCCGCGATTCGCTTTCGGATATTCCCAACATGCGAAATACGCGTTCCTGGGTTTCTCTGTGGTGGATACGAATGCTTCCGCCAGCGATTTCGTTGCCATTGAGAACGAGATCATAAGCTCTGGCGCGAACATCACCTGGGGCTGTCTCAAGTTCATTGAGGTCTGCTTCCATGGGGGATGTGAAGGGGTGGTGGCAGGCTACGTAGCGTTTTTCAATATCATCAAATTCGAGAAGGGGAAACTGCGTCACCCATAAGAAACTAAAGTCACTGGTCGTCATAAGGTCTTGTTGTCTCGCGAGTTCTAAGCGCAGATTACCCAGCGCGTTTGCGACAACTGCGGGTTGATCAGCGACAAATAAAAGCAGGTCTCCCGTCTGCGCGTCAAGTGATTCTCTGAGCATTTGTTGGGCCTGATCTGGGAAGAACTTGACGATTGATGATTCGAGCCCCTGCTCGGTCACTTTGATCCAGGCGAGCCCCTTAGCACCGTGCTGGGCAACAAAAGCTGTGAGGTCATCGATTTGTTTGCGAGAGTAGTTTGCACATCCCCTGGCGTTAATGGCTCGAACCTGCCCACCGGAATCGATTACGGACCTGAAGACCCGAAATTCTGAGGCGAGGGCAGCTTTTGAAATATCGACAATTTCGAGGTCAAAGCGCGTGTCCGGACGATCGGTTCCAAATCGATCAATCGCCTCGCGATAGGTCATTTGTGGTATGGAAGAGGGGATATCAAAGCCTATGACGTGCGCAAACAGGTGCCGTGTAAGCCCTTCTGCGAGTTGCATGACATCTGCTTCTGTGACAAATGCCATTTCAATGTCAATTTGGGTAAACTCGGGTTGGCGGTCGCCCCGCAGGTCTTCATCGCGGAAGCAGCGCACAATTTGAAAATAGCGATCATAGCCGGCAATCATGAGCAACTGTTTGTAGGTTTGAGGCGATTGGGGCAGGGCATAGAAGTTGCCTCTTTGAACGCGAGAAGGAACGAGATAATCTCTTGCACCTTCGGGGGTGCTCTTCATGAGGAAGGGGGTTTCGATTTCGAGAAAACCCTGGCCAATCAGATATTTGCGCGTTTCCTGTGCGGTGTTATGTCTCAGGAACACGGCTTGCTGCATATCGGGGCGGCGCAGGTCGAGGTAGCGATAGCGCAGGCGCAGTTCTTCGTTGGCATCGATTTCGGGTTCTATAGCAAATGGCGGTGTGTCCGCTTCGTTGAGAAGGCGCAAATCTGAACATTCGATGTCAATGGCGCCAGTGGGCAATTTGGGGTTTGTCATGCCTTCTGGGCGCGGTTCAACTCTGCCTTTTATTGCCAGGACAAACTCGTTGCGAATTGTTTCGGCAATGGCGTGTGTCTCTGATTCGAGGTCGGGACGAAAGACTACCTGGGTGATGCCGTAGCGGTCGCGCAAATCGACAAATATGACGCCTCCATGGTCGCGCCTTTTGCCCACCCATCCCATCAGGCAGACTTCTTCGCCTACATTTTCGATGCGCAATTCGCCGCAGTTGTGCGTGCGTTTCCAGTCGCCGAGCGACTCTGGCATGGCTGTCTCCTACGCTTGGGTAATTCCGTTTTTAAGCGTTGTTTTTATCGCGCACAGGTCGTCTTGTGAAAAAATTTGTTGTGCGCGCTTTTTGAGGTCTTTGAGTACGATGGTATTTGCAGATGCCTCGTCTGGT
Source organism: Candidatus Latescibacterota bacterium (assembly GCA_021295695.1). Taxonomy (GTDB): domain Bacteria; phylum Latescibacterota; class UBA2968; order UBA2968; family UBA2968; genus VXRD01. Next base: position 6,482 of record JAGWBW010000015.1, on the reverse strand, counting down.
CCAATAACCGCCGCAAAGGGGATATTTTGACGGTCTGCATATTTGAATTGTCTGTCGAGACGCTGTCCCGGGATGAGATGTAGTTCTGTTGCGATACCCTCCTGGCGCAGTTTCTCGGCAAAAGAAGACGCTTGGGCGAGCAGGTCTTCGGAGAATACCGTAACGAAGACGCGGGCGCCGGGCGTTTCGAGTTGGGGATAAATGTCTATTTCTTTGAGCAATTCGGTGATGGCCATATCGCCGACTGCAAATCCCACACCCGGTACCTGGCGCTTGCCGCCTACTTGACGTGTGAGATTGTCGTAACGGCCACCTCCAAAGAGGGCGCGGCGCAATGAGGTTTTTGCCCATGCTTCAAATACTGTGCGTGTATAATAGTCAAAACCTCGCACGATTTTGAGGTCGAGTTTTACAAAATCTGTGACACCATCTTTGTCGAGTTGCTCAAAAATGCGCTGGAGCCAGGGAGAAAACGTCAGATTTGTTGTGTGGAGAATTTCGTAGAGGGTGTCGATTTGACTTGCACTGAGATACAGATCATCGGTCAGATAGGTGCGAAATTTTTCCTCGGGCATTTTGTCTATGCGGTCAATAGCCCCAAAAACGGGTTTGATATTCTCGGGCGACAAGTCCAGTTTTTTGGCGATTAAAATTTCGAGAGCCTGTCGATCGTTGACTCTGATAGTGGCGTGTTTGGGCTTGAGACCAAGGTGTTTGAATAGCGTGCAAGCTATGGTGATCATTTCGGCATCGGCCAGATAGCTGTCGCTGCCGAGCGCGTCTATGTTCCATTGAAAAAAGGAACGCCCGCGCCCGCGTTGGGGGCGCTCGTAGCGGAAGAACCTGCCGTATGATTGCCAGCGAATGGGGAAGGCGAGTTCGCCTTCTTTTTGGGCGACCATGCGCGCGAGTGTGGGCGTGAGTTCTGGGCGCATGACGAGTTGCTTGTCGTCCCGATCAGATAGCGTGAATGTCTGCTGTGTGACGATTTCTTCGCTGCTTTTGCCCAGGTAGAGGGCCATGTATTCGAGTATTGTGCTTTCGTATTCTCTGTATCCAAAGAGGTTGCCAACGCCGATAAATTTCTCGCAGAGCCACTTCTGGTAGGCCCAATCTTCGGGATAAAAATCGCGGGTGCCTTTTACTTTTGGAATTAACTGTGGCATGGGTGTATATCCGTGTAGATTATTTTTTATAAGAAGAAACGAAAATAAAGGTAAGAGGTGGTATTGTCAAGGTTTAAGAGGCGAAATTTGAGGATTGGTCCTGAGCTGTAAAAGCGTTTTCGTAGTGTCGGATGGCAGGGCGCGATTGTGTCAGGTCAACGGCGATGACGTCAAATCGCGGTGCTGCATGGTCGGGGTGTTGGTGCAGGTAGGCTTTGGCGATTTTGATAATTTGCGCTTGCTTGGCAGGCGTCACCCATGCCTCGGGTTGTCCAAAATGCGGGGTGGTTGCGGTTTTGACTTCGACGAAGATCAGGACGTCGTTTTTCACCGCAATGAGGTCGATTTCACCGCCCAGGGCGCGAAATCCGCGCGCGCGAATGCTGTATCCCTTTTGTTCTATAAATTTTTCTGCCAATTGTTCGCCTTTTGGACCGGATTGTTGCAGGCGGGTGCGTTGTTTGCGAAATAGCGTACGCAGGGCGTGTACCTCATCTTGTGGGATATGTTTGCTGGCGCTGGCAATGGTTTTTCCGATGGCCTGAAGTTGGTCGAGGTTTGTGGCGGTTTGAATACCTTCTGCAAAAATTTTAAAGTCTTCAGAGCGGTTGGCTTCAAAGACACCTCGGAAAGATCGGCGGTGGATGGGACAAGGCCCGTGTTTTTGTAAGGCAGCGAGGTGATCGGCACTGCCATATCCCTTGTGACGGGCAAAGCCGTAAGCGGGATATTGCGCGTGGTAATCGATCATCAGGCGATCGCGCGTTACTTTGGCGATGACAGACGCGGCGGCGATAGAAAGAGATGTCCGATCACCGCCGATGATGGCTTGTTCGGGAAATGGACTTCCCGGGGTGGCATTGCCGTCGATGAGCACGCGGTCGGGCGAGGTGCCGAGGGCAGTGAGTGCCTCGCACATGGCATGGTGGGTGGCGTTGCGGATGTTGTATTTGTCTATTTCTTGTGGAGATGCTTTGCCCACGCCAATGGCGAGAGCTATGTCGTGGATGGTCTCAAAAAGGTCTTCTCTGCGTTTTTCAGATAGTGCTTTGGAGTCGTTTAAGCCGGGGATGAGTGTATCGGGTGGGAGGATAACCGCGGCGGCGACAACGGGACCTGCGAGGGGACCTCGCCCAGCTTCATCTACGCCTGCGATGTGCTGGATGCCCCGTTCTCTGAGTTTTTTTTCTATAATGAGCATTTGTTCGAGGCGTGCGTTTTCACGGGCTTGTGCTTTTTGTTTTTTTCGCAATTGTTCTGCAAGTGCGCGAACACCGGCGCGGGTGTCCTGTTCGAGGGCGCGGAGGTATGCTTCGTCAGGGCGATTGATAGATTTGATGTGGGCGCGAATTTGTGCGATGGTCATTGTAGAGAGATTTTTCATGGCTCAATCAGAGGTAGGAGATGAGATGGGCTTGATTAAATTAAAAGGTATCTTTATATTTTAACATCTATTCTTAAATATTATTTATGGTTACTCAAAGATGCATAAATAAAGAAGCGTCGAGATTCAAAAATCTGCAACTTATTTTTGAGATGAGAGCAATATGGCAGAAGAGAGCAATACTGACAAGCTGCGCAAGCTCGCGCATTTTGTTACGCCTTTTAAATCGCGCCTGATCTTGCTGTTTTGCCTGACGGCGACAATGACGGCACTGAGTATGCTGCCTCCTCTGGTGATGAAGTTTATCATCGATGATGTCATTACTATGGGGAATTGGCAGTTGCTGGAAGTGCTTTTGTTTATTTCGATTTGTTTGCCTATCACGTCCGCTGCGATGCGCGTTTGGGTCTCATTTACCAATGCCTATGTGGGGTGGGGGATAACGACGAGTATGCGGAAGTACACGTATGAATACATGTTGAAATTGCCCATGCGCTTTTACGACGAGATGGGTACGGGTAAAATTATGACGCGCATTATGTCTGATATTGCGAGTGTGCGCAGTATGGTAACGTCGCGCATGCTGGGCATTCTTGTCGATTTTGTGTCGTTCTGGGTGGCGCTTGCGCTGTGCATGGGTTTGAATTGGAAGATGGCGTGTCTGTTGCTTTTGCTGATGCCCCTGTATTTTTTTAATTATTACGGATGGCGCACACCAATGAGGGAGTCGTACAGTCTCTGGCGCAGAAAAATGGATCAGGTGTCGGTTGGACTACAAGAGCGGTTGTCCGGGGTGCAACTGGTAAAATCTTATGGGCGAGAGCGCAGAGAACACCGCGCATTTGCGGAAGATACGCACCAGAGTTTGGATGCGGCAATGCAGACTGCCACAAATCGCGCGGGCTATATGGCTGGCTCCTGGGGGGTGTCGGGCCTTCGCAATACGGTGATTTTTTGTTTGGGCTGTTATTACGTGATTGAGGGTGAAATGACTTATGGGGCTGTGATGGCCTTTTTTTCTTATTCGAGCCGGATGTTTCAGCCCATTCTCAGTCTCACGCAAATTGCCATGCGCCTTCAATCCGTGATGGTGTCTGTGGATCGCGTTTTGGAAATTTTAGATTTTCCCATAGAGATTAAGGACAAGGATGATGCCGTCGAATTACCGCCTATAAAAGGACATATTAAATTTGAAGATGTGCATTTTGAGTACAAAGAGGGTGAGCCTGTTTTGAAGGGGATCAACCTCGAGGTGCAGCCGGGACAAATGGTGGCGCTGGTGGGGCATACGGGATGTGGCAAGACAACGTTGACGAGTTTGTTGATGCGTTTTTACGATGTAAAGGAAGGGTGTATTACAATTGATGGTCACGATTTGCGGGATGTGAAGTTGCGGACCCTGCGTACACAGATCGGCCAGGTGTTGCAAGATTCGGTGATGTTTAATGGGACAATTCGGGAGAATTTGCTATACGGTCGCGCGGATGCCACAGATGCCGAGTTGATCGAAGCGACGCGCATTGCCGAGATTCACGAATTTATTATGCGTACACCCGAGGGTTACGATTCGATGTTGGGGAACGATGGTATTAAGTTGTCTGTGGGAGAGAAACAGCGTCTCGCCATTGCCAGGGCAGTGCTGACCAATCCGTCGGTTTTAATTCTCGACGAAGCGACTTCGTCACTCGATTCCTTGTCGGAGGCTCTGATACAAAAGGCGATGACCAGGGTGTTAAAGGGACGTACGTCCTTTGCGATAGCACACCGATTATCGACGATCGTCAATGCGGATATTATTGTTGTGATGGATCACGGCGAGATTGTGGAACAGGGGACGCACAGCGAGTTGTTGCAAATACCCGATGGTAGGTATCGCCAGCTTTACGAGCAGCAGGCTGCGGGTTCTATTGAAGAGGCTGTAGAGGCGATGGCGAGCTGAGACTATGGACAATTTTAAGCGATTTGTAATTTTGTATATCAAGCCGTATTGGGGGCGCATGTTGATGGTCATTGCCATGGCCACTATTACGTCGTCCTATACGTTTTTGCTCGGGTTTATTTCAAAAATTACGGTTGACGAAGTCTTGCAACTCAAGCCCGCGGGTGAAGTCGTTTCAGAAGCACACATGCAGTCTTTGATTCAGGAGGAGAGGCGCCCCAAGCGCGATCCTCAGGCGACGATTCCGGGACTGGGCAAAGAAGGCGGGCTGATGTTGCCCAAGACGCGCACGGAAAAACTGGAATGGTTGGGGTGGATTTTCATTCTCTACCTGGTCGTGAGATCGTTTTTTGCCACGCTCAACTGGTTTTATACATATAACATCTCCTATGTGGGGCAGCGGATTGTTTTCCGCATTCGCCTGGCTTTGCACGATAAGGTACAGCAGTTGCAGATGACGTTTTTTGATCGCCAGCAAACCGGGCGGATTATGTCGCGTATTTTAGACGATGTGGGGTTGTTGCAGAGCGAAATTACGACGACATTTGTAGAGACGTTGCGGCATGTCGCGCGCATTTTGATGGGTACGGTGATTCTGTTTACGATTGATGTCGAGCTCGCGCTGATGGCTTTTGTTGCATTGCCCGCGTATGTCGTGACCTATAAGGTGTTTCAGCGTCCGATAGCAAATGTTTTTATGCGGTTTCGAGAGGATTATGCCGAGGTTTCTGCGCTGTTGGAAGAACGCTCAAAGGGGATTCGTCTCATTCTGTCTTATGCGCGAGAAAGACGGGAGTTTCGGGACTTTTTCAGGCGTCTGATTGGGTTGTATCGTTTGGGCGTCAAACAGTCTGTTTTGAGTTCTGGTCTGGGATCAGTTTGTTGGGTTGTGGGGGGGGTTGCAATGGGCCTGATCTTTTATTTTGGCGCGTTGCAGGTTCGCGGCGGTGCGATGACGGTTGGGGAATTGGTTTATTTTAGTATGTCGATGGGGAATCTTTTTTCGCCACTGGTTGCACTTGCCAATGTGAATGCCACATTGCAACAGATGCTGGTGGTGATCAGTCGCGTGTTTGAGGTGCTGGATGAAGAGGTGATTATTCGAGATAGGGAAGATGCGAAGACCCTCGACAAAGTGCGCGGGCGTGTGTCGGTTCGCAATGTGTCGTTTCGCTATACAGAGACGGGTGATTACGTTCTTCGAGATCTCAAGTTTGTGGTGCGGCCGGGCACTTCGGTGGCTGTGGTTGGGCCTTCGGGGTCGGGTAAGAGTACGCTGGTCAGTTTGTTGATGCGTCTTTATGAACCCACAGAGGGGAAGATTATTCTGGATGATTACGATATACAAGATGTCAAAATTTCTTCACTGCGACAGCACATCAGTATGGTGCCCCAGGAACCCGTTCTGTTTTCCGGGACGATTGCCGATAATATTCGCTATGGTCAGGCCCATACCTCGCCCGAGCAGGTGATGGCTGCGGCTAAGGCGGCTGAGTTACACGATTTTATTATAACGCTGCCAGAAAAATACGAAGCGCCGGTCGAGGAGCGCGGTACCAATCTGTCGGGTGGTCAAAAACAGCGTCTGGCTTTTGCGATGGCTGTTGTCACCGATCCCAGTATTTTGATTTTGGACGATACGACTTCGGCGCTGGATGCAAAGACAGAGGCGAAAATACAAGAGACGCTGGATCATTTGATGAAGGGGCGCACGACATTTGTGATTACTCACCGGATTTCTACGGCGATGCGGGCAGATCGCATTCTGGTGCTGGACAACGGTCGCATGGCGGGCTGGGGTGTCCACGACGATTTGCTGGAGGAGTGCGAGGTCTATCGCTTGCTCTACGAACAACAGCAAAAGCAGAAGGACGATGCGGCAGATGAATTTATTGAGGGGATTATGACGGCGGTGGAAGATGTTGAAAAGAGCGCGAAGGAATTACAAGCTACAGAAAAAAATCGATAAACAAAGCAGCCGCGATCCAGTGTT
>JAGWBW010000402.1:1039-2192 GCA_021295695.1 Candidatus Latescibacterota bacterium | reverse complement strand
GTCCGCAAGGCATCAATGGGATTGGATCGCGCTGCGCGAATGGCTTGCATGCTCACGGTGCCAAATGCGATGATCAGAGCCATTATTGCGCTTGCAATAAATGGCAAGATATTCAGGTCTGTCTGATAGGCAAATCCAGAGAGCCAGTCGCGCATCAGATAATAGGCGATTGGCCAGGCAATGATATTGGCGAGCAGAATGAGGAATATAAATTCGCGCCAGTACTTTTCGCACACCAATTTCTTTGGTGCGGGACTGCACCATGAACGCCGCCAGTCCGAATAGCCCCAAACACGCTACGAAAATTGCGAGCAATGAGAACACGCCGAGCATTTTGCCGGTGAGTTGCTCGTTGAAATAGTACCACTGTATGATTTCATCCAGAAAGTGATGTTCAAAGGGTACCTCTGGCACAAAGTGTTTCCACTGTGTTTCAAGAAAGGACAGGGTTTGCGCGGTGCTTTCTGGTCGGATGCGTAGAGCCAGCGAAACAAACAGCCTCCATTTGCCTATAAATCCCATGGGTGCGATTTCTTCTCGTAGCGTCAAACCGTGGTAATCTTTTACTACGCCTATTACGGTCAGGGATCGGTTTTCATATGCTGGTAACAGAATCTGCTTGCCAATCGGGTCGTCCTCCCAGCCGAGCAGGCGCACGGCTGTTTCGTTCAAAATAATCGCCTGAGATGTATCGCTGGCAACATCGGCTGAAAAGGCGCGACCGCGAAGCACGGGAATATCAAATGTTTCAAAATATGAATCATCTACCTCATTTATGCGAATTGTCCGTTCTTTTGTTCGGTCTCCATCAGGCCAGATTAGTCGCGGTCGTCCGCCGTATCCCGAGATGTCGTATCGCAGAGCTGACGCGCTGAGGATATTGGGGTGTTGGAGAAATGCCTGTTTGACCATTTGGTGGCGTGCCGAAAGGCGTTTTTGTGGGTTGAATTCATGCTCGCGGTCGTGAGCAAAGATCGGCAAACTCACAATGTGGTCGCGTGCAAAACCCATGTCTTTGGTTTCTATAAATCGCAGTTGTTGATAAACCACCAGGGTGCAGATCACCAGCAAGATGGACATGCCGAACTGAAAAATCACGAGTCCTTTCTTCAGTCCTGCGGAACCAGGGGAGGAAGACGCGCTGCTTTTTAGT
>JAGWBW010000402.1:0-1024 GCA_021295695.1 Candidatus Latescibacterota bacterium | reverse complement strand
ACCATCCCGCCAGTAATCCGACTACCAGTGTTAGTGCCAATACCGCTGGCGCACCTATTATTACTGTAGCCGCGTTGAGGTGCAAATCGCCGCGTACAAATTGGTTGAATAAGGGCAGGCATAACTCGACCAGTGCGAGGGCAATTAGCAGAGCGGAACAGGTTAAAAGCAGGGATTCACTCAAAAATTGAACCATGAGTTGCGGGCGATGCGCGCCAACTACTTTTCGTACGCCGACTTCGCGCTTGCGGGTGACAGCGCGTGCAGTTGCCAGGTTTGTAAAGTTCACACATGCAATGACCACTACGATCAGTCCGATAGCCGTTAGTATGTAAATTTGTTGGATGGGGCTGCTGGCAGCCGGGTTAAAATCGGATTCGCCATACAGGTACACGCGGTTCAGGGACTGTAAATGGTAGGTGTTTTTTGCCGCAACTTCATCCCCCAAATACTGTTTGATCAACGACTGCATTTTCGCCTGGAGGCTTTCTGCCTTTTGTCCCGCTTTTAATAGTACATAGGTTTTTACAGGCCGCCACGATTGTCTGGGTAGCCACATTATCCACGGCTCTTGTGTTTTTCCTACGGAGGGTATTGTGGTTGTGAGCAAATGAAATTGAAGGTCTGATAAAAGGTGTGGCGCCTTGACTATGCCAGTAACTGTGTACTCGCCCGGAAAATTGCGATTGTCGATTGAAACTGTTTTGCCCATTGGGTCAATATCGCCAAATAGGTGTTGCGCCATGTCATCGGTAATGACCGCAGAGTACGGTAGGCGAAACGCGGTCTCTAAGTCGCCTTTTATGAGGGGAAAATCAAATACGTCCAAAAAGTTGTCATCTATCAGTGCCAGGGTATATAGATTCTTGTGGTCGCCATATTTTGCAGATACACCCCACCGCCAGATACGCACAGTTGTTTCTACTTCGGGGAATGTTTCTTCCAACACGGGACCGAGTGCGCCTGATGTACCTTCTGCGTATGTTGTTTGCGTTGTGCCGCGTTCTTCTCGAATTACTTTGTA
>JAGWBW010000140.1 GCA_021295695.1 Candidatus Latescibacterota bacterium | reverse complement strand
TCTATCGTTTTGCGGGTATCAACTTGAGATCCAATGTGCATCTGTTGATCGAGAAAGATACGGTCATCAAGCCCTATTGGCCCAAAGGTACGAAGACCATCGTTTTTGGATTGGGTACGGGGAGAAATGCCGAATCCATAGAGAATGTCAGTATTCGCGGGCTGGGCGGTAAGTTTATTGTCGATTATTCAGATCGCGGAAGTGTGGCGGGGGAAGGCATACGGACCGTCAACTGCAGGAAGGTCAAAAATTTCCTGCTCTCCGATATTGATGTTAAGGATAGTTTTACCACCTATTGTGCAGTCATTTTTACGCCATCCAGGGATACGGATGTCGAAAGCAGGGGCATCTTCAGGCCCACCGATGGTCTGGTGAGAAATCTGAGGGGTACGAATTCCAGCCCGGGATACGGTTTGGTCCAGATGCATGCGGGGGAGACCATCCATTTTGAAAATCTCGAAGCCATTGGTGGTGGGGTGACGTTTAGACTGGAGACGGGTGCCGGGGGACATAATGGTGGGGTGCACGATATTACGGCAAAGAATCTATATTGTGAGAACGGCAGTACGGCGGTGTTGCTCGGGCCACACAAAGCTCAAAATGGCGTTGTCAAGATTGACGGTGTGACTGTGAAAAGCTGTGCTTTCGCCGTGACGATGGGACCTGGTTATGTAGAGAAACGAAATCAGAGTGACGAGCGTTACAAACCCGGTGTGTTTGCAGATGGGACTACGGTAAAGAATATCCATGCGATATTTGGAACAAATGCGGCCATTGCACTCAAGGGACTTGCGAATGTTCCGGAAGAATACCTGAAAGATCTACGGTTTGATGAGAATGACAGGAAGATCAAACGGGTTAGAGGTCCCTCAATTGGGGTTGTGAGAGATCGCACGGGGGATAGTTGGCATCCGATTATTGAGAATGTGACCAGCGAGGGTTTTACATACAACAAGGGCATTATGAGCCTTGCCGAAAAACAGCCTCGAAACTGGAAAGAACGGCTCAAAGGATTGCCGCTTCTCGAAGAGATTCTGAAAAATCAACAAAAGCAGGCAGAATGATGAGATACGGAGATCAACCCATGCGACCAGTCCATCCCCTCAGCGATAGCGAATTGGACGAACATCTCGCCAATCTCGATCGTGACGGCTACACCATTATACGAAACCAGATCGCACCTGACATCGCCCAGCGTGCCGCCGATGACTACATTGCCGCCTGGCGTGGTGGGATGAAGCTGTCCGAGGTGCATATCGGCGACAAGTACGGGAACCGCAAATTCAACCTGAATCCCAATGCTCGTGCTTGTTTCTTGTGGGGAGACTCGGCAATAGAATTGCTCGACCACGATACTGTTCACGCGATCAGCGAGCCTGCCCTGGGTACCTATCACTTCTCTGATCTTGTCGCCAATACCCAACGCTACAACCCCGGAGAACAACTGGGAGGCTTTCACCGCGATTTCCGCCCCGGCCTTACCGCGAATGGCAAGCACAGGGGCTTGTGGTTCTTTTTTCTGATCGACGGGTACACGGCTAAAAACGGTGCTACTTCGGTGATACCGGGTACTCATTGCTTCAAGGCTGACGAAGACCCAGGGACACCGGATCCCAACCCCGATCACTACGGCAACAGGGTCCAGGTTATCGGCGATCCCGGTGATCTGCTGGTGCTCAACGCGGCTGGTCTGCACTGTGCTGGCATGAACCAGACTCGGGAGCCACGCCGTACGTTGAATATCCGTGTGATGCAACCCGAAGGCAAATTTCACTACAATGCCTGGGATCTGGCCGGACCCGGGCGACAGGCCAAAGCCAGTGCCCGGGTTAAGCGTTTTATGCAACCACCGGCTGAATGCGCCGCCGAACTGCGTACCAATTGGGCAGTGATGCCGAGCGAGAATGAAGCGGATTAGACGCCGCGCATGGGATCTTTTTTTATCTTTCTGCACGCCATTTCAAACAGGTATTCGAACGGGGGGGCGATGAATTCGGCATTGGGATCAACGCCGCTTGCTTCGAATATTTTTTCACTGCTTTTATCAAAGAAGAGCGTTCGCCGTTTGACCAGCCACCCGATGTTGTAAACGACTGCGATCATGTGGCGGTTGTGATCAGAGGGATTTGGTACGCCGCGATGCCAGAGGCGCGAATCGCGAATGAGGATGTCGCCTTTTTGCAGGGTGGGCTGAATAGGTGGGGAAAAGGAGCGACGATCGGCTTCTGTTTCGTCTGTTACGGGGCGCATATCGAGATGCGAACCCGGCCAGATCTGTGTCGATCCGTTTTTGTCAGATGTGTCCTGGGGAGAGATGTTGATGATGAGTTGGGTTGCTGGATGGGGGTGGTTTTGCTCGCCCCAGAGGTGAACGCCGTCAGCATGAAGGGGTTGGAAGGTGCTGTTTGGCGTATTGGTGTTTCCATTGTAAAAGCAACAGTAAAACCCTGTACCCAGCATTTCTTGTGAGATCTGAACGGCATAGGGATTGACGAGGAGGTCTGGGGATAGGAATGGGTCAAATGGTGGGGGTCCTTGTTGTAAATGACCATGTACGCGACCTGCACCACCCCATTTTTGGGCTTCAATCAGCTTTGCAGAGTCTTCGTCCATGCGCGTTTTGAGGGCGTCGAGTATCGCGTGATTCACCACCTGTTCGATGATGACATAGCCGTCGTTCCGTATTGCCTCTGTCGCATTTGCCAATTTGTCTTTTGCCAGTTCACCAGAGCTTTGTTCTGTTGATGTGAGCGAGATGTTCATTTTGCGTGTCCTTCCCATTGTTTTGCATCGTAGATCTGTTTTCTATATGGTATCATCTGGGGCATTGGTGTGTCAATTAGATTTGTATATGACGCTACGAGAAGAAAGTTGATATAGCAATGCTATCGCGTTAAATTGGCTTGGGTTTTCGATAGACGAAAAAATCTTGGACTACTCTTAATGGTATTTCAAATAAGTTTATTGCTTGAATCCACTGGATTCCGGCCTGCGCCGGAGTGACGAACGGCGGTTGTCATTGCGGCATGATGTTAGCCGCAATCCAGTCTATCGGAAAAGCATATCAACAAATTTTTTGAAAGAGCATTACCGGGATGCAAAAACAGATTCACTGTATATACAGGCAAACACTATCATACCTGTGCCAGGTGCAGAAGACTTAATCATCCAGATTCGCACTGCACAGGATGAAGATGGCGATCCTGGTGTAATGGTTCAAAGATCCTATCAGAACGATGACGTTACATCTTTTTTCAAAAGAGTTAGGGATCTGGCACTAAATGGTTTGCCTAACGAAATCAAACCATATAGAAAAAGCAGATGGGCCAACATAGAAGACGACAATATTCGCTACTATCACTTATGGCATTCAGAGCAGCCTTGGGGAAACTGGACCCTGTTCTACGAAGTCGTAATGAAATTCAATGACCCATCTAAGGGCACAGCATTCTGTAGCAATGCACACATCGCAATCAGATATTGGTTCGACAAACAGGGGAAAATCAGTGGTCTTTTAGTTGATGAAAGCAAGTCATTGAAAAACTTCGTGGATAATTTGGATATCCACGAAGACCAAAAACTGTATCAGCGTGGCGAATCGGGACGAGTCATGGTTGATTTCGGCGGTAGCACACTAGATGATAATTTTGCCAAATTTCTGGCTGATACACTCAGGCGTTTCATTGAGGTCGCCACACCGGCAATCATGGATTTTTTGGACGAGCGCAACGAAGAAGATGAATAACTGATGTTACGCAGGTCTGGGTTTTGTCATGCTGAGCGGAGTGAAACAGAGCCGAAGCATCTGTTCCACCTGCGTTGATAGTAGATTTTTCGACTCCGCTGCGCTCCGCTCAAAATGACAGGCACATTATATTGTGCCTATGCGTAACATCAGTGAATAAGTGATGTTGGTAATGTAAAAAAGCCCCTGTATCTGGTCTCTGATTAAGAGGTTAAGAGAATTGGATCGTGCGATAACAGCCCCGTTGTCTGTTCACTAATGTAGATGGTGGCTATGAGTGTGTAGTGCCAAAAACACCAGCAAAGACGAGAAAATCCGCAAAGTTAATGATACCATCGTCGTTCATATCCATACGGGCATCGTAATTGGCATCCGATGACGATAATCCGAATACGCTAATGAAGGCGAGATAATCGGCAAAGTCAACATCGGAGTCTTCATCGAAATCGCCTGGATAAGAAATACGAACAGAGATCACGGCGTTGGACACATCTAATGGATCCTGTTGCCTATTGAGACTGGCCATTGAAGCGGCTTTGACAATGAGCGTTGTCTCTGAGTCGAGAAAATTGGTCACTTGCAGGTCAATTTGACCGAGATAACCATTGGCTGGCACAACAGGGGTAGAGAGCAATAGCGCAGACAGGACAGGACGGCCCGGTGTTGGAAATAGGGCTGCATCGGTAAAATCCTTGCCTGATATGCTACCAATGTAATTGGAAAATGTCTTGCCGGGTAGGTCGAGTTCTATTTCGTAACCATAAGTTTGTTTGCCTGCGGCCATTGGAACAAAAAGCTGAAGTTGGATCGTATCGCCAGCCTTCTTTTCGGGGATGGTTAGTGCGTTGTTATCTGTAGCAGGCGTTTCAATTTGTGTGTCAAGATGGAGTTTTAGGCCAGCAAATTCGCCACTTGTAGGCTCGTTAAACGATATGACATTTGTCGTTGTGATCACATCGCTTGACGTCACGCTTTCAGCAAGTGTCACCGCCTTAATGCCAAGGGTAAACTCCTTATCCGTTACATCCACTACGGTGGTAAATTCAGCGCGTGCAAGAAAACCTGACTCCGGTAAGGTGACAGGGGTAGCAGATGCGAAGTTTGTGCCAGTCGTTTCTGGAATATTAAAGGCAAACGCACTGTTTTCGGCTTTTCCAAAAGTCAGAATAGCGAGATCAAAATCAAATATGACGACCACACCGATAAGAGATGTGGTCACACCTTTTGCGAAGACTTCAACGGCAATTTTTGTCCCTTGTCCAGAGACTGTGCCTGCAGTAACACGATTATCTATCTGATTGCCCGCCCCGCCATCGGCTATCAAATCAAGCGATATCGTTGCATTGTCATTGGGACCAGCAGAGGCTTGACCCGCAAATGCCAGTAATGCAATGGCTGTAATAAACAAGAATCCGTTTTTTCTTAACATTTGCAACACACACTCCTTAATTGAATGAATTGGCGATCATTTTGAGCCTATCGAGCGAGGGATGACCTGCTGTGCAGTTCTTCAACTTCTCTACGCTTCGCCCAGCATGCGTAGCCCCTGTCGGTCAGTTATCTCTACCTTTATCTTGTGCAAAGATAAGTAGAAAATCAATCAGATAATAGTGTTACTTTTCGCCCTTTCAAAGATAGATATACCGATTTTTTAAAAGTGGACTGTGATCTACTGAAGGTATATCTTAATTGTCCTGAAATGAACAGAATCATTCCCGGTGAGGAGCGTATGGCGAGACCAAATGTTGTGTTGATTATGGCAGATGATATGGGGTTTGAGTGTTTGAGTTGTTACGGGAGTACGACGTATGAGACGCCGGTGTTGGATGATCTGGCAGCGCGGGGGATTCAGTTTTCGCATTGTTATTCGACGCCGCTGTGTACGCCTTCTCGCGTGGAGATTATGACGGGGCAATACAATTTTCGAAATTACGACAGGTTCGCTTATTTGAATCCCAAAGAAAAGACGTTTGGCAATTTGTTACAGGATGCGGGGTATGCAACATGTGTTGCGGGCAAGTGGCAGTTGAGTAAGGATAATAAGATGCCAGCGCATTTTGGGTTTGACGAGCATTGTTTGTGGAATATGACGCCGCCGCCGGAAGATGGTGTGCGCATGGGTAAGAGACGATATGCGCATCCGCAAATTGAATGCAATGGCGAGTGGTTACCCGACGAGTATGTCGAAGATCGGTATGGTCCCGATATTTGTTGTGATTATTTGTTGGATTTTATTGAACGACATCGGGATGTGCCTTTTTTTGCCTATTATCCGATGATTCTGGTTCACGCGCCTTTTGTGCCTACGCCCGATAGCCCGGAGTGGCGGGATAGAGATCGGAGAGGTGAGCAGGATACGCGCTATTTTGCCGATATGGTGGCGTATGCGGATAAGCTGGTGGGTCGGATTGTGGAGAGGCTCGAATCGCTCGATTTGCTCGAGAATACACTGGTGATGTTTACGAGTGATAATGGCACACATCGTACGATTACGTCCCAGCTTGAGGGCGGTGTCGAGATTGTGGGTGGTAAGGGTACGATGCCCGATGCGGGCACGCATGTGCCTTTTATTGCTTTTTGGAAAGGTGTGGCGCCAGAGGGCGTGGTGTTAGATGATCTGGTGGATTTTAGCGATTTTTTGCCGACGTTGATGGATTTGGCCGATGCGCCTATTCCAGAGGGGATGCCGTGTGATGGGCGCAGTTTTTTGCCTCAGTTGCGGGGCGAGCGGGGCGATCCGAGGGATTGGATTTTTTGTCATTATAACCCGCGTTTTGGTTTTGGTCAAGATCACGCGGGGCAGTTTGCGCGGGAACATCGGTTTAAAATTTATCACGACGGGCGGTTTTACGATGTGCCTGCGGATCGGCTGGAAGAATACGATATTGTTTTGGGGCAGGGCGATGTCGAATCTGAAGAGGCGCGTGAGCGCTTGCAGAAGGTGTTGGATATGATGCCGGAGTTTGTTGATGATTATGCTCCAGAGCGGTGATATTTTTTAGCCTTACACATGGAGGGTTTAATGTCTGATCCACGTCCTAATATTTTATACATTATGTCTGATGATCACACCGTGAATGCCATTAGTTGTTATAACGGATGGCTGAATGAGGTGGTGGATACACCGAATATTGACCGCATTGCCAATGAGGGCATGCGGTTTGACAATTGTATTTGCAATAATGCGCTGTGTTCACCGAGCAGGGCGAGTATTATTACGGGGCAATACAGCCATAAAAATGGGGTGTTGCGGTTGAATCAACCGCTGAGTGACGATCATCCCAATTTTGTGCGGCAGTTGCAGGCTTCTGGGTATCAAACGGGTATTGCGGGTAAGTGGCATCTGGGGTCTGAGCCGGATGGGTTTGATTATTGGGAGGTGTTGCCGGGGCAGGGGGCTTATTTCGATCCGTCGTTTACGCGCAATGGCGAGCCAACGCAGTACGAGGGGTATGCGACGGATATTATTACGGATTTGTCGCTCAATTGGTTGAAGGCGCGCGATCCGGATAAGCCCTTTTTGATGCTGTGTCACCACAAAGCACCCCATGGTTTGTGGGAGTACGCGCCCCGTCATGCGGATTTGTTTGCGGATGGGGATTTGCCCGAGCCGTCGAATTTGTATAAGCCATTTGACAAGGTGTCCAGCGCGTTGGAGGATCACCACCGCACGATGCTCTCGCAGGCCGAGCGGATGGATGAGGGCGTCCGGGGAAGAGAGTGGCCTACGGGGCGGCTGGATACGACGGGGATGAATACGACGGAGAAGATTCAGGCGGCGTATCAGAAATACGTGAAGGATTATTTGCGGTGTATTACGGCGATTGATGAGGGTGTGGGACGGTTGCTGGATTATCTGGATGAGGAGGGGTTGACGGAGAATACGATTGTGGTATATACGTCTGATCAGGGTATGTTTTTGGGCGAGCATTCGTATTTTGATAAGCGTTTGATTTTGGAAGAGTCGCTTCTCATGCCTTATGTGATGCGGTATCCGGGGGTGATTGCACCGGGTTCGGTGAACGAGGATATTGTGGTGAATGGTATCTCGATTTTGCCGGGTTGCAGCCCGATGCAGAGGTGCAGGGCAGAAGTTTTCGCGCGTTGTGCGAGGGGGACACGATAGAGGATTGGCGGCAGTCGGCTTTTTATGCGTATTGGGATGGGCCGACGAAGCATTATGGCGTGCGTACGCAAAATTATACGCTTGCAGTACATCGAACCGGCGAGCGCGATTTGTTCGATTTGGAGAAGGATCCCTGGGAGATGACGAGTGTGTACGGCGATCCGGCGTATGCCGATGTGCAGGCAGGAGTGGAAGCAGATCTGGCGCGGTTGATCGAGGAGATCGATATCAGTGCCGAGGAATTGCCGCAGGAGTGAAGAAAATGATGTCGGACGAACGGGATATTGTCACAGCCGATGAATGGGATGCGGGACACATGGGGTGCGGCGAGGTTATTATTTTGCTCAGGATGCGGATGCAAAAGCTCGAGGAGGGCGAGGTTTTGAAGCTTACGGCACATGATCCGGGTGCGCCCGTTGATTTGCCCGCCTGGTGCCGCATGACTGGGCGGCAGATGGTTCGCGCGGATCACCCGTTTTACTGGATAGAAGAGAAACCAAAATAGCAAAGGAGTAAAAGTGGCTGGAAAATTTTGTGTTAGTTTGACTTGTGCGAAGGACGATACGGATAAAGCGACTGTGGCTTTTGTAGTTGCCAATGCCGCGTTGGGGTCGGAGAAGGAGACGCTCCTTTTTATGACTACGGAGGGGGTTCGTCTTTCCCAGAAGGGCTATGCCGACGATGTGGCTGAGGAGGGCTTTTTGCCGTTGAAGGATCTCATGGATTTGTTTG
This sequence comes from Candidatus Latescibacterota bacterium, assembly GCA_021295695.1. Classification (GTDB taxonomy): domain Bacteria; phylum Latescibacterota; class UBA2968; order UBA2968; family UBA2968; genus VXRD01. Next base: position 1,443 of record JAGWBW010000140.1, on the reverse strand, counting down.
TGGGTGGTGGTGGGACGATTTACGTGTGTGCGCCGTGTTTTAAGAAGCGCGGTTTGGATGAGAATAATCTGATCGATGGGGCTATTATGGTTGGGGGAGCTGCGCTGGTGGAGTTTCTTTCCGATGGGACGCCCTGTATTACGTATTAGGAGGTGCGTTGGAGCCGATAGAACGACATAACTATGCGCCCGATGTCAGTTTTGACGGTGGGGATTTGGATTGCGGTGGCGGTTTGTTATTGCTGATTCGCCGGCATATCGATCCGCTGGCGCGCGGTGGGTTGCTGGAGATTTTATCGACGGATGCGACAGTTGAGATCGAGTTGCCCGCATGGTGTCGGTTGACGAGCAATGAGCTGGTGTCGTGGACAAAGGTGGGGCGGCAGCGCAGTTATCTCGTTTGCAAGGGGCCGTTTGAGGATCGCGGGCGGATGACGGTTCCTGTTGGGGAGCAACTTCGGGTGGCGGTGACGATTCCAGAGTCGCTGCCGGGTCCTGCGCCTGCGCTGGGGATTGCGCCGTTGTCTGTTATGGGTATCGGGAGTTGGCCGCGCCCTCGTTGGATGCTTCAGGCGGTGCATGATCGGCTTGAGGGCAGGTTGGATGACGCGGAGTTTCAGGCGACGGCGGATGACGCGGTGCGGCTTTGTATTGGCGCGCAGTCTCGCGCGGGGGTTGATGTGCTGACGGATGGGGAGCAGCGTCGGGATAGTTATGCGAGTTTTGTGGGTGGGTTGCTGGATAATTGCCAGCTTATTCCGCTGAGCGATTTGACGGCGATGGTGGATGATTCGGAGAAGTTCGAGAAGGAGTTGCGCGCGCTGGATGTTCCCGCGGCTGAGGTGCGGCATCCGGTGGTGTACGGGAAGTTGGGGAGGAGTCGTCCGCTGGCGGTTCACGAGTTTGAGTTTGCGAGTTCTTGTTCGGATAAGCCGGTGAAGGTGGCGCTGCCCGGGCCGTATTTGCTGACGCGTACGATGTGGCTGGATTGTCTCAGGGAGCGTCCGTACGAGTCGCGGGATGAACTGGCGCGGGATGTGGTGCGGGGATTGGAGGTGGAGGTGGATTTTTTGCTGGCGGCGGGTGTTGCGCTGGTGCAGTTCGATGAGCCAGTTTTGACAGAGGTGGTTTTTGGGAGTGCGACCGGGAATCGCAGTTTTATGTGTGGGGCTTTGAGCGAGAAGTTAGAGGCGTCGGTGGAGCTCGATTTTGCGGTCGGTTTGTTGAATGAGGTTGTGCGGGGTCTGCCGGGAGAGCGGCTGGGGTTGCATATTTGCCGGGGCAATTGGACGCGGGATGAGTCCGCGGCGGTTTCCGGGGGGTATGGGTCGCTGATGGTTGTGCTGAAGCGGGTGGATGTGGGAACGGTGTTTCAGGAGCTTTGCTCTGAGCGGGCTGGTGATGTGGATGTGTTGGAGGGGGTTCGAGATGATAAGCGCGTGGG
>JAGWBW010000014.1:40020-42946 GCA_021295695.1 Candidatus Latescibacterota bacterium | reverse complement strand
GATGCAAAAAGTATCCGCAGATGAACGCAGATGAAAGATGAGAATATGAACAAGGCGTACGTTGAGTGGCGAGATGAAGTTATGTATTCGAGTGGCATTTCCTATGTGCTACAACTTGATACAATCTAACCTCAGCCGAAATCCCAGGGCGGAGATAATGGCCATCAGGTTGTCGAGCTTTGGTTTGCTACGACTTGAAAGCACGCGGTAGAGATGTTCGCGGTTCAGTCCGGCGCGTTCTGCCAATGCACCAACTCCTCCTTGTGCCTGGGCGACGTCCCGCAAGGCCAATAGCAGCCCATCAGTCTCACCGCTTGCTTCACACTCATCCAGAGCGACTTCCAGGTAGGCCCGAGCTTCTTCGGGGTCTTTGAGCGCTTTTATCAGTACCTCTTCATAACTGACCGTATGTTTCAAAACCTGTTTTTTAGTCATTGCTGCGGCTCCTCAAATCCTTCCAATACATTTTGGCGGTTCATTTTCGGAAGGTAGCGTACACGCGACATGAAGTAAACAATAAGACGATACAGCCTCAGAATCTACTTCCACAAGATCAATTGATTTTGTGGGGTTTTCATATCATCAATATATTGATAAATACGACATCACATCGTATGTTTATTCGTACACAAGAAAGGAGAGTCATTATGGCGAAAGGCCAGCGTGTTGGTTTTTCATTTGATGAGCGGAGTTTAAGAGCTTTGGAAGTTATGACTGAAGAAGGTAATTATGACTCGATGGTTGATACTATTCGTGAATCCTTAAAAATTAGTCGCGCTCTCCAGACTCAGGCGAAACAGGGCTTTTCTGAAATTACATTACTCAACCCCGACACCGGTGAAGAACGTGCTGTTGTCATCCCTCATTTGCAATCATTGGCATAAGACCATATTACTTTTACTGTCACCAAACATCGGCTCGGTTTTTTTAGTATAGGATGCTTGGTGGCTATTGTTCTATCATTCATAATGGAAATCTCTAAGATGTATATCGATTTGGAACGCCTAAAAATTCGGGGAGAAGTCTGGTTTGATTTTGCGGATGCAATAGAACAGGTGTGTAAAAATGTGGATTGTGCGCCCGATCTCAGGCATATTCTATTTTCTATTCGCAATATACCTTATGGTCGTCCGACACACAATACGCCAGAGGATGTCTTGAGAGAATGGCGGGGGACTTGCTCTGGGAAACACCTTGCTCTGCACGAGACAGTAACGTCGCTTGGTTATGTTTCTCGCTTCTACATGGCTCAATGTAGAATTACGCCTCATGTTGATTGGGTTCCAAAAGGGGTTCGAAAGAAAATTCCAGAGGAAGGATTTTGGGATGTTCATAACTTCCTGAAAATTGAAGTTGATCATCACGAGGTCGTAGTGGATATCACATGGCCTGAATCGCTCAAAAGAGACGGTTTTCCCATTACAAGTTCCTGGGATGGAAAGGAAAATTTCAATCTGGCGGTCGGTAGTATTGAGAAACACGTCGAAATACCAGCGAACCAGAATGGGTTGAGCCGCAAGAAGCAATGGCTTCGTGAATTAAACCCTGGAGCACTGGCGGAATGTAGAGAAGAATTTATTGAGGCATTATCTGATCATATTCTCTCGCGTATGGTAGATGAGGATATGCATTGCTCAATCGAAAGAATTGTAAATAGGCTGGTGAGTTAGTAAGGAAAACAGCATGCATGTTTATATCATATTTGCTCACCCAAGTAAGCAATCTTTTACAGGTGATGTGCTTGCAGAGTTTTGTCGTGGATTGAAGGATGGAGGGCACTCTTACGAAATAGGTGATTTGTACGAAATAGATTTCAGGACTGATATGAATTTGGACGAATACAACCGAGAAATGAATGTGTATGGTAATCGTCCGGACTTGCCCATTCCACCGGATGTACAGGCTGAACACGCCAAGATCGAGAAGGCCGATGGCCTGGTATTCGTATTTCCTCTTTGGTGGAGTGATGGTCCGGCAAAATTGAAGGGATGGTTTGATCGGGTCTGTGTCTGTGGATATACGTATGTGTATGAGAATGAGGAGTACCCGATGCCTGGATTCGAGATTGATAGGGCGTTGGTCTTGTGTACGGCTGGCCACACACATGAGCATCTCGAAGAAACTGGTATTGCAGAAAGTATGCGGTGTATCTATCTCAATGATCGCCTTCGCCCTGAAATAGGTGTGGCACAAGCGGATATGGTTGTGTTGGGAGGTATGGGAGAAGGCGAAGAGAGCATAAGGCAGGAGAATCTCGCACGCGCTTATCATTTGGGGAAGAAGTTTTGCTGAAAGTATTCCATCTATATGTTTGTCCACCAAGCAATTAGCCCCACAAGGTCAACTAATTTTGTGGGGATTTTTTATTGTTGCTAAACTATTTTTTTTGAAAAACATTTGATGTGTTTGACTGAGCGTCGTATTATTGGGAAATGAAGGGGGTGACTTGTGTCAAATAACGTTCATCGCGGCGATCTTCCTGGCACCCCTTCTCAAGACGCTGATGAGTAAACGACCGCCCGCAAAGCGGGTGGCTTCGGGATTTCAGGCAGAAAAAGATATAGACATAATGCGGAAATTGTCTATGTTTTGTCAGGAACACCTCCAACCGCCGAAAGTTTCACCCGGGTTGCCGATGAAACCGTCCGGCATGAACTGGCTACCTTCGCACGTAGAAAAACGCGAGCACTGTGATCGATGAGGGCAAAAAACACAGAATTGCTTTTGGATGAGATCGAAAGACAAAGGTGCATCATAATGACCAAACGCAGATTGCCCATTGGTATTCAGACCTTCCGCGAGATCCGCGAGGAAAACTGCTACTATGTCGATAAAACTGCCCACATGCGGCGACTGATCGACGAGGGTAAGCACTACTTTTTATCGCGTCCACGTCGCTTTGGCAAAAGCCTGTTTCTGGACACGC
>JAGWBW010000014.1:0-39904 GCA_021295695.1 Candidatus Latescibacterota bacterium | reverse complement strand
TTATGGCACAACTGGACGCTGTAGAAAAAGAAACAGGCGTAGAAAGCCACTACGATACTGCTTCAGCACGCTTTCGCCATATCATCCAGATGTTGCACAGCCAGGCAGGACAGCGCGTGGCTGTTCTTGTTGATGAATACGATAAGCCGATCTTAGATGTGCTGGATGAGCCTGAAGTCGCCCGTGCCAACCGCGACTTCTTGCGCGGTCTGTATTCGACCATCAAGTCCAATGATGCGTACATCAAGTTCACATTCCTCACTGGCGTCAGCAAGTTCTCCAAAGTACATCTGTTCTCTGGCCTCAACAACTTGACCGACATCACCATTGACCCGCGCTATTCCTCTATCTGTGGCTATACCGAAGCAGACCTCGACACGGTATTCGCGCCAGAACTGCCGGGTCTGGATCGGGATGAAATCCGCGACTGGTACAACGGCTATAGCTGGCGTGGCGATGAGAAGGTCTATAACCCCTTCGACATCCTCCTGCTGTTCCGAAGCCGCAGCTTCGAAGCCTATTGGTTCGAGACCGGTACCCCCACCTTCCTCATCGAGACCCTGTTCAAACGCAGTGTCAGTTCCTTGAAACTCGACGAGATGATGGGCGGTAGCGACTTGCTATCAACCTTCGATGTCGATGAAATTGCGACCGAAGCCCTGTTGTTTCAGACCGGGTATCTGACTATTACCAGTGAGGAGAACCTCGGCGGCAAGTCCCTCTATCGGTTGGGCTATCCCAATCGGGAGGTGCGCCAAAGCCTCAACGAGAGCCTGTTGCGCTACCTGGTAAAAGATTCGTCTCGGCAGATGGAGAATAGCGTGCAACTCTACCGCCTGCTGGAAGCCAACGACTTCACCGGTCTCGAGACCTTATTCCACGCCTTCTTTGCCAGTATTCCCTATGAGTGGTACACCAACAACGACATCGCCAATTTTGAAGGCTACTACGCCAGCGTGTTCTATTCCTATTTCGCGGGACTGGGACTCAATATCACGGTAGAGGATAGCAGCAGCCATGGGCGTGTGGATATGGCTGTACACTTCAGCGATCACATCTACCTGTTCGAGTTCAAGGTGGTAGAGTTGGCGTCTGAGGGAGCTGCGATGGCGCAATTGCAGGCAAAGGGATACGCGGACAAATATCGGAGTCTGGATCAGCCTATCCACCTGATCGGGGTAGAGTTCAGCAAGGATACCCGCAATATAACCGCCTTTGAGGTGGCAGGGGCGTGAGAAATATCGCCTTCGTCCTGAAATAGGTGTGGCACAGACGGATATAGTTGTGTTGGGAGGTATGGCAGAAGGCGGAGAAAGCGTGCGGCAAAAGAATCTCGCACGAGCCTATCAAGTAGGGAAGGAGTTTTGCTGAAAGTATTCCATATATGTGTTTGTCCACCAGGCAATTAGCCCCACAACTTCAATTGATTTTGTGGGGTTTTTTTATTTCTTAGCAGTCTATTTTCTATATTGTCGAATAATCTTATATTTGAAAAGCGTTTGGTGTGTTTGACCGAGCGTTGTATTATTGGGAAATGAATATGTGAGAGATACAGCTAAATTAACCGCTGAAAAGGTATAACATGCGCAGAGCAAAAATTGTGAGTACACTGGGTCCTGCGAGTTCCTCAGGTCGGGTGATAGAGCAACTGATTGGGGCGGGGGTGGATGTTTTTCGGCTCAATTTTTCACATGGGACGCGAGATGAACATGCAGAGAATGTCGGGCGCATTCGTCAGATTGCGGATAACATGCAGCGCAGTGTCGCCATTTTGCAGGATTTGCAGGGACCAAAAATGCGGGTGGGGAAACTCGCAGAAGATCCGATTGAATTGAAAGAAGGCAACAGACTGACAGTGACGACCCGCGAAGTGCCGGGCGATGCCGAGTGTGTATCGACAACTTATGCGGGGTTGCCCCGAGATGTGAAGCCCGCGGATCGCATTATGCTCGATGACGGACATATTGAGTTGATAGTGCGCGAGGTCTATCGCTCGGATGTCGTGTGTGAGGTTGTGGTGGGGGGGCTGTTAAAATCCAATAAGGGTATCAATTTGCCCGGGGTGCGGGTCAGCGCGCCTTCTCTGACGACCAAAGATCGAGAGGACCTGGATCTGGGCATCGAATTGGGCGTGGATTATATAGCTTTGTCTTTTGTGCGGGAACCCGACGATGTGCGAGAGGTTCAACATATTATTGAACGGGCAGAGAAAGAGATCCCCGTTATTGCAAAGCTGGAACGCGCCGAAGCCGTTGATCACCTCGAAGATATTCTCGATGTTGCCGATGGCGTAATGGTAGCGCGGGGCGATCTGGGCGTGGAATTATCACCTGAAGACGTGCCGGTGATCCAGAAGCGCGTGATATCGGCGGCCAATCGCGCAGGGGTATTCGTGATTACGGCCACACAGATGCTGGAGTCAATGACCGATCACCCTCGCCCCACGCGCGCCGAGGCGTCAGATGTGGCCAATGCGATTTTCGACGGCACCGATGCGGTGATGCTGTCTGGCGAGACCGCGATTGGCAAATATCCCGTTCAAACCGTGCAAATGATGGTGCGAATTATTGAGAAGGCCGAAGCGAGTGTGGAACTGGCTCCGCCAATTCTGAATCTGGATTCATCGCTCTCTTTCCCGGATGCGATAGGGCAAGCCGCTGCTGCGGTATCAACTGCGGTATCTCCCAAAGCCATTGTCGCATTTACCCAGTCGGGATCTACTGCGCGTCTAATTTCAAAACGCAGACCGCGCACGCCAATTATCGCATTTACGCCCAGCGCGCGGATATGTCGGCGGTTGTGCTTGTGCTGGGGCGTTGAACCCCGTCAAATTACGCTAATTGACGACACGGATCGCATGGTTGCCGAAGTTGAAGCGCGGTTGCTCTCTGAGGGCAATGTGCGTTTTGGAGATACGCTGGTGATTCTGGCCGGTGCGCCGATCACGGCGCGCGCCGAGACCAATTTGCTGAAATTGCATCGGATTGGGGAAATTTAGCTCTCATGGATGAAAAACAGGCAGAAAATGCCGTGATCTCATGGCCCCTGTCTCCTTCAACCCCTATTTTCTCATGACTCATTGTGATAGAATGGATTACACCAATCTCCTAAAGGTCCTCTTCGTCAGATTGAGGGCCTGTTTTATACTGGTCTCTCTAATAATCGCTGTGCCAGCCTATGGAGAAACTCCGTCTGATGCCCCCATTGTGAGGTGGCACTACATTTCGGGCCACCGAGCCATTTGGGGAAGTGAATTGAAAGCATTGATGGTCACGCGAGCCTCGCCGTGGTACGATTTTTTGCCCTGGGTCCATGCACGCAGATACGATCCTTTGACCCTGACATCTGATCTGGAAAAATTGCGAGCATATTACCGCGATCTGGGATATTTAGCAGTATCGGTACATTCGACCATTGAGCAGCTTAGCGCAGATGAGATTGGGCTGGAGATACATATTACAGAAGGACCTTTGACGCGGATTTCCAGAGCGTCGGTAATTGGTGGCGAAGATATTGCGAACGCTTTTGGGCAACTTGAGGGCAAGCCGCTATCACACGAGCGCGTGAACAAGGGCGTGTCGGAGGTTGTGAGCGAGTTGCGTAATAGGGGCTATGTATTTGTGCGAGCCGAGGTCGAGACGACGATTGTGGCACAGCAGGCCGAACTCGTTCTAAAACTCGCGTCTGGTCCCGTATGTTCTCTAAATGCTATTCACATATCGGGCAATAAAGCCGTATCAGAGAACACCATCTCGCGCGGATTGACATTTCAATCGGGCGAGCAATTCAGCGAAGCGGCATTGCAGAAAAGCCAGCACCTGCTCTACCGAGCAGGGGTGTTCCGATCTGTGGCTTTGGTCTTAAAGGATAGTTCGGAAAATCGGGTGGATGTGGATGTGCGCGTGTCTGAGCGACCCTTTCAAGCGTTGCGCCTGGGCGTGGGATATGATACAGATGAAGATCTGTGGACATCGGGGGCGTGGACCCATCGCAATTTTGGTGGGGGTGCTCGCCAGCTCAAATTGTCTGGGCGGATTTCTGGAAAGAATAGAGAAACAGTGCTGGGTCTGCGGCAACCGTATTTTCTCAGCAGCAACAATTGGTTGAATATTAGCGGGTTTGTGCAGCGCGAACGGCAGGCAGCGTTTGTACAGGACGAGTTGGGAGGGAATTTATCCCTTGAGAGAAATATCACGACTGTGGCGGATTTGATCGCTCAGTTCAGCGGCGGTGTGGTTGATTTTTCAGCCGATAGCGCGTTCGCAGAAATGAAGGTCGGGTTGCTCGTAGATACTCGCGACGATATTTTTGACCCGCAATCGGGTATGCTCGCGCAATTCACAGTGCGTGAACGCGGGCAGTTTCTGGGATCCGATGGCGAATTTTTGCAGGCAACAGCAGAGGGGAGATGGTTCCGCCGTATGCCCTTGCGAAGTGTGCTGGCACTGCGCGTGCAGGGCGGTGTGATTTTAGAACTGGGCAAGGCGGGGGGGGTGCCTAATGTCGAGCGATTCTTTGCAGGAGGACTCAATAGCGTGCGGGGGTGGGGATTGAATGAATTGGGGCCAAAAGACCATCAGGGCGAGCCAACAGGTGGTTTGAGCCGTGTAGAGATGAGCGCGGAGATTAGAACACAGGTATTTTTTTCACTCGGTACAGCCATTTTTGTAGATGTGGGCAATGTCGATGCGAAGTCGGGGGCTTTTAACCCCGAATCGCTGAAGTACGCTGTGGGCGCGGGACTTCGATATTTGAGTCCGGTTGGTCCCGTGAGATTTGATGTAGGCTACCGCTTGTCGGATGATAGGACGGTGGAGAAAAGAATTCAGTACCACATTAGTTTAGGGCAGGCATTTTGAATCCGCAGATGGACGCAGATGGACGCAGATGGAAAAGTCAAAAGCAACGACTGAAAAGGCAGTAGTCAAATGAGCAGACGAACGAAATCAATAATCTGGATCCTGGTCGGCATGGGCATTGTGCTGGCGGTGGTGGCAATGCTGGTCGCGAGTGGCTATGCCAATGATTTTTTGCGCGGATTGGCGCAACGCGCCCTGTCTCGGCAAGGGGATGATATCTATCGGATTGGTGAGATTCAGGGCAATCCGCTGGGGGATTGTCGCATTGTGGATGTGCAGGTTGGGGATTGGGCGCATGTGGATACGCTCGATGTGGCGTACAATTTTTGGAGCCTGATAAGGGGAAAGGCTTTGGTTCGTCGGCTGCGGTTGTCGGGGATTGAGATGCAGATTGACGCTGCTGGCGAAGGGACCGAGACGCTGAGGGGGGATGTTCTGCCACCTTTGGCTTTGGATATTGAGTCGCTGGAGATAGCGGATGCCAATATTGTAGTTGATGGCACACAGGTGCGAGATATCGCGCTGAAGGGCGCTATTTTTGCGGGAGAATCGGAGTGCCGTTTGATCCTGGAGCGTTTTCGCTCGGTGCAGTTCGATCCACCGCTGGAAGTGACCAATTTGTCAGGCATTGCCATTTTGCAGGGCGGTGACTTGCAACTGAACGATGTGGCATTGCATACCCGTGAATCTCGCATTCTGCTGAGCGGATTGGTGCGCCAACTGGATAATCCCGAGGTAGATCTCGTTTTAGAAGCCGATTCTTTGTGGCTGGCAGATCTCAGAAACCTGGTCGATCTGCCCACACGCGCTATGCAGGTGCGTGGAAACGTGAAGGGCAGTCTACAATCCCTTGTTACAGAACTGATTGTGAAAGATGAAGAAGCTGCAATTGCGTTTAATGGCATTATGGGAATTGCGCCGTTTGCATTGCGTGGAGATGTGGTCTTAAAGATCGAGACCAATGATCTCATTTCGTTGGGATACACAGATGGATTTGACACCGATTTACCCCGTATCAGAACACGCCTGGACGGAATGGTTACTTTTGCAATAGATTCTTCTGGCGTGGAGCGTGCTGTTGCCGAGGGTGTTTTTCGGCGCGTACAGTTCGGGGATACGCGATTTGATTCTGTGCGTTTTACCGGCAATTTGGCAAATGGCCTGTTGCGGGCGCAGGTCACTGCTAATGGGCCAAGTGGCAATATAGCGGGCAATGGGGAAGCGCGGTTGAACACCTGGGATGGCGAATGGGAAATGCGATTTCGCGATTTGCACGCGGGCCACTTTCCCTATGTGCCCAAAAAAGTCGGGCGGGCGACAGGGCGTATTGATGGTGCGAGATATGTAGAGCAACGGCTTTTTATCGATCATTTTGAGATGTCTTTGCAGAATTGGGGAACGCGCATCAACGGAAATGGGCAATTGCATTTTGAGGGAGAAAAACCAGCTATTGCGGGGAATATCCAGACGGAGGTGGCGTTACCCTTTTTGACGGATACTGAAAGGTGGGGCACATCACTGACGCTTGCGGGCAATGTGGATGGTATCGCAGGTGGCGATTTGACCATTGAATTAGCGGGGAATATTGTGGGTAATGCCGCGGCAGATAGTTTGCGAGTTTCCGCACTGGTCAATTCTGAGTGGGCATCTGATATTCGCGCTGATCTATCGGGCGAGGGTGGGGCGTTTTCCACTCAGGGGCATATTGATCGGTATTCTGAGGGCCAATGGCTGATGGATGTACAGGATTTAGAGGCGATAGGCGAGGTGATAGATGTAGATTTATCGGGGGCAGTGGCTCTATCGGGCACCTGGTCGGGAACGTTGGATGCGCCCGGTTTTACTGCACAAGGTAGCACAGATAGCATCGTTGTGGTGGGCATCCCGCTTCAGAATATTGCAATTGATACGCGATGGTCGCGCCCAGATTCAGGTGCTGTTAACCTGAAAGTGGATCGCTTGACCTGGGGAGATCGGTCGTTGCAAGCTGTGTTTTTCGATGCTGTGTATGTACAGGGCGAAACATCATTTTTGTTGGGTAGTGACGTACAGCAGGACAACCGCGTCCTTTTTTTCGGACACGCAGGACAAAAAGAAGATCATTTTCAGGTGGCAATGGATTCACTTTACGTTAAAGTCGATCAGGTGGTGCTGCATAACGAGGGACCTGTTCGGTTTGCGTATTCGCCATCTCATGGCGTTCACATCGAGCATTTAGTGCTTTCTGGGCCAGCGGGGCGTCTGATCGCGCGAGACCAACAGGGTTTTCAGGCAACCGTGGAGGTGTTGTTAAAAGATCTGGACTTGCGCCCCTGGGCATTTCTCGCGGGTGCTTCAGGTATGGGGGGCATTCTCAATGGTGAAGTGCTTTTTGCCGGCACATTGACTGATCCTCTTGTTTTTTTTCAATTCGATCTTGCAAAGGGCGAAATATCAAGAGTGGGATTCGATAGTGCCGCAGGAGAGGTGTCTTTGGGCAATGACAGGATACACTTTGAGGTGAAAGTCGTACCCGATAGAGATGAAGTCCTGGCACTGTTAGGCAGTTTTCCCATTGCAGGTACAGGTGATATGCATTTGCGCGCTCGGTCTGAGGGGATCGCTTTGAGGACACGCCCAAACTTAGCGGATGAAAAAACAGAATTGGCCGGGATAAAACGGTCTGAGGAAATGGTAATTGGCACAGTTCCAAACGCGTTTTTCGGTACCTCTGAGGGGATTTCAGGGATGTTATCTTTCGATCTGGAGGCGCGTGGTCGTTTAGAGAAACCGGATATTCAGGGTGTACTCGAAATTCGAGATGGGGTATTCCACCTGCCCGAACTGCATCGGTCTTACGCGCCTGTTTCGGGGCGTGCTGTGGTTGAAGATGAAAAAATTTGGATTGACAGTCTTGCGATTGGGACTTCGGTGAATCTTTCTGGCGATATAATGCTTGAGGGTTTTTTGCCGAGCAGATGGGATTTGTCTGCACAACTCCGCGATTTTGAACCAGTTGCCCTGCCCGAACTTCAAATTGTGACAGATGGACAATTGCAGATCACGGGAACGCTGCAAGGCAGCAAAGTTGTGGGAAAACTGGCGACAAAACAGGCAGAGATCCGCCTGGCGGAATTGCTCGGGGTACCGAGCCTGGCGACAAAACAGGCGGAGATCCGCTTAACGGAATTGTTTGAAGAACCTAGCCCGGAAATGCCGTCGTTTCTGAGGGACCCGGAAATACACCTGCAAGTGTCTGCTGACAGACAGGTGTGGTTGCGCGACCCGGCCTTTGAGGTGGAAATTGGAGGCGATCTGGATGTGATAAAAAATCGCGAAGATTCGCGTATTTACGGTACGATATCGAGCCGCAGGGGCAATTACATCTGGCAAAACAACCGCTTGCGTATTACACAGGGCGAGGTTCAATTTCAGGGCAGGCCCGACTGGAATCCCGATCTGGATATTCGCGCCGAGACGCGCGTGCGTGCTGTGATTACAGAGGGCGAGAAGCCAGAGCCTGTTGATATTATTGTCATAGTGGGGGGGACATTGACGTATCCGCAGATTTCGTTTGACAGCAGCGATCCGTCATTGGGGAGGGATATGGGGAATATTGCATCTCTACTGTTGACAGGCAGACCGGCTGATCAATTTCAGTTTTCCCGCGATCATACGCTGGACCATACGCTGGACCTGTTTGCGGGGGTTGTTGCAAATCGCCTGGGGCGCCACATTGGACAAAAATTGCATCTGGATCTTGTGGAGGTCGATATTGGCGAAGGCAATCTCCCCAGGGTTCGATTGGGCAAGTATATTGGGGACAGGTTGTTTATAAGTTACGCACAGGATTTTTCGAGCACGGCTTATGAAGCGACGATGGAATTTGAGATCTTCCCAGAGGTGATATTGGAAGCGAGTCAGATAGAAGAGGTGAATGAAGGTAATAATCAACGCAGGCGAGGATCGGTAGGGTTATTCTGGAAGAAAGAGTGGTGAGGAAAATAAAAAAACCGACATAACAACGGTTGACAATATTATCCTATAAGATTAGTTTTTTATATGATCAGGACCTTCAAGGATAGAGAAGCCGAAAAAGTATTCAAGGGTCGTTTTTCCAAAAAATTGCCACATAATATTCAGCAGATTGCTGAACGCAAATTGATTTTACTTCACCAATCGGCAAATTTAAATGATTTGCGTGTGCCACCATCTAATCGTTTAGAGGCTTTGAAAGGCAATCGTAGAGGACAGCACAGTATTCGCATAAATGATCAGTGGCGAATTTGTTTTGAATGGAATGAGGATGGTGTTTATGCTGTTGAAATCGTCGATTATCATTGAGGTGCTATTATGAGAGACAGGCCCCCAATTCATCCAGGTGAGATTTTGCAAGAAGAATTTCTGAAGCCAATGGGAATCAGTTGCTATCGTCTTGCTCGTGATATTTGCGTTCCTGCAATAAAAATCAACAAAATTATTCGCGGGGAAAAGGGTATTAGTGCAGATATAGCACTTCGACTTGCTCGTTATTTTGGCATGTCGGTTGAATTCTGGACAGGCATTCAAACACATTATGAGATAGAAAAAGCAAGAATGACATTGGCTGATCGGATAGAAAAGGAGGTCAAGATTTTTGCACCTGCGTAGTTGCGTAATGTGCTACAGTATTGACAGTAAAAATTGTTTAAGAAACTGCCGTCCAAAAATATCGGATGGCAGTTTTTCTTTATGGGGTAATCTTTAGAAGTTCAGCCACTTCTTCTGATGTGCGGTATTTGCCGTCAAAAAGTTGGAGAAGATAGAGTTGATAGGTCATGTAGCGCCCCAAAATGATAGCGTGATCTTCACCCGCAAGATGGCGTTGCCAGAGCCTGGAGGTTTCAGATGTGTTGTAGAGGAGATGGTCGCACAAATTTTTACCCGGCGATTGGCGCAACCAATTTGCGTAATCGGCAAAGGTATGGGGCGGGCGGTTGTGCATTCGGGTGAGACGCCGCAGGATCCTGACGATCCAGGGGGAATGAGAGATGGGAAATCCCGTGGCCTGATAGGGAATATTTTTGAAATATTCGGGAAAGGTTTTGAGAAGCATTTGTCGGTAGAGGCGATTGTTGGCTTTTTGTTGCAGGGGAATAGAATAGAGAAATTCCTGAACCTGATTGTCGAGGAATGGCAAGCGGTATTCGAGGCCGTGTAAGAGTCCCAGACGGGGACCGTGCACGGTGAACCCACGCATGCGCCAGTCTATGTAAAAAGCGTGTGCCGATCCCGCATTGTTAAATGCCGTTTCGAGATGTTGGATTGTGTTGCGGTCTGTCCGAATGTGTAGCTTATTTTTCAGATAAGCAGAAAGTCCGTTTGGATGAAACAGATGGCCTGCACCTGCTAACCCATCGCCACCTGCGCCATTGAAGCAGATATCACAGGCTTCTTTCTGTTGTTTGAGGTGTTCAATGCCGTGCATGTGGAGCAGGTCGAGTGCGCCATCGGCATACCACACACCGGAGATTCTCGGCAAAAGCCAATTTTGACTGTGGAGGGGGAGGATGGTGTGTGGCGCGTTTTTTACAGATGCTGCTTGAGTGGCAATGCGAACATCTGCGCTGTCGGAGTGGCCAAATGTGAAGGTTTTAGGGGCGCTGGGCATAGCGGCGAGGATCGCACGCGAATCGAGGCCTCCGCTGAGAGCGAGACCGGTTTGCGACGTGGTTCTCTGTTCTACGGCATTGCGAAAGCGCGCGCCCAATTCATGTGCCAATTCGCGTTGGCTGTGATGCCCTGCAAGGGGGGCAATTTCATCCCACGACCAGTAGCGCTGCTGTGTGAGGCTACCATCTGAGATGCGAAATGTCATTTTCGTTGCAGCGGGCACGGGTGCAACGCCTTTGAGATAGGTGCGATCAGAAGGCAATTGCCCGGTGGCGAAAAACATGTCGCGGGAAATAGGGTCAATCACAGGCGAAAACTCGGGCAGCGCAAGAAAAGCTTTGGTCTGAGAGGCCCATGCAATGCGATTGCCCAGGCGCGTCCAGTAGAGCGGGCGCAAGCCATAGCGATCGGTGACAATATGCAGTTCATTTTTGTGCGTGTCGAAAACCACGCCAGCAAAAAGGCCATCGATACGGTTCAGTAGTTCGCGCTCGCTCGTGATGGCCTGAACCAAAAATTCGGGGTCAGATGTAGCAGTGCGAGCCAGCGCGGCGCGGTTGAAAAATTCACCGTCGAGATAAGCAATATATCCCGTCTGTGTCTGGCAAACAGGGGAGGCGGCACGCCAATTGGGTGCGAACGCGACACCCGCAATATGCGGGGCAACGACGAAGGGATGCGCTTTTTGGTGTACGACAAGGCTATCTGCCATGCGCGTGAGCGCGCGGGTAAGTTCGCGGAAGTCAAGAGGCGATTGGGATGTGAATCCTGCGAGCATAAAAAATACCTGTCTGAATACCCACTGGCGTTCGTCCGAGATTATATGTACCCAATATAAGGAAAACTTTATGATTTCACTTTTCATTTTTCGCTTTTATAGGTACAATAGGACAGTTCTAATATCGTCGCATTTAACCACAGAGGTCGAAATGGCGGAGAAGAATTACAAGGTTCGCGCAGCGCATTGCAATTGGCGGACATCAGAGGAAGAAATATACCAGACTTTGCGCCGCATTACAGACCCATTGCATCGGTCGTGGGAAAAGCTGGAGAAAGCCAATCGGATTGTGATCAAGTTCAATATGATGAAGCTACACAACCGCATTATTTACTACATGGGACGACGGCGCGAGTTGGTCGATGATATGGTCGCACGCGCTGTTTTGCGTTTGTTGCGAGAGCGAACCCGTGCGGAAATTATTGCGACGGATACCAACCCCTATACGCGCGAACATCTTATGGGTGAGGATTTTAATTACGCGCATATTTTGAAAGAATACGATGTGGGATTTGTCGATTCAAACGCGCCGCCCTTCAAACAGTATGACGTGCCGGGGGGCGGATGTATGTTTGACCGCTATACGCTCAGCGCGTGTTTTGAAGGGGCCGAGGTGATTTCTGTGGCTAAGATGAAGAATCATCTGTTTATGGGGATTACGCTTTGCATGAAAAACCTGTTTGGTTTGCCTCCGATCACGCTGCCGCACGGCCGTGTAAGATCCTATTATCACCACTTTATCCGCCTGTCTTATGTGTTGCCCGATTTGGGATTGATTACCCAACCCTGTTTGAATATCGTGGATGCACTAACCGGGCAATGGGGAAGAGAGTGGGGCGGACAGGGGCGTATCTGCAATGCGTTATTAGCGGGTGACCATGTAACTGCTACCGATGCATGTGGTGCTCATTTGATGGGTCACGACCCCGCGTCTGATTGGCCTAACCCGCCTTTTCGTCGCGACCGCAATCATTTGTTGATCGCGGACAGGCGCGGTTTTGGTACGGTTGATTTGCGGGAGATCGATTTTGAAAGCGAGGTATCTGCCCCCCTGGCCGAGTTTGATTCGGAGCGCACAGATAGCGAAAAAATAGTGGAAAGCTGGCGCCGCACCACCTGTGAGCAGGCTCTGCTTTACCAGGATCGGCGGCGGGGTATCGTTGACCGGTATCGGAATGAATTTATCTTTTTGCAAGATGGCGACGTGATCTGGCACGGTGCGGACCCTGCCAATCTGGGCAGCCGCAGGCAGTTGAGTGGACAAAAAAAGGACCAGGGGATGTGGCTTAAGTTAGTCGATCCCGAAGAAACCGAAGGCGAACGCTTTGAGACTTATGAGGCCTGTTTGGAATGACGGGGTAAATCTGCTGAAACAGTACAAGAGATATGGATATTTTGCGAACTGATACCGCCCATGTCTGGGCAGTGGATTTAGAGCGCGAGACATTTGATGGTCATCTGTTGGCCGAGGTGCTATCGGCAGATGAGTGGGCGCGTGCGGATAGGTTTCTCTTTGAAAAGCACCGAACGCACTTTGTTGCTGCACGCGGATGCCTGCGCGCGATACTCGCAAAATACATGGAGTGCAAGCCAGGTGAACTGGCTTTTTTTTATGGCGAACACGGCAAACCCACTCTGGCATCTCCCTGGGATAAATCCCAATTGCGATTCAATCTGAGCCATTCGGAAGGACTGGCTCTTGTCGCGATTTCTCGATGCTGCGAGATTGGGGTTGATGTTGAGCATCTCGATCGTAAGATAGGTCAGCTAAAAGATATTGCGAGACGCTTTTTCGCGCCTGGCGAATACGAGCGGTTGTCTGCGTTGCCGCGAGAAGAACAGCGTCGGGCTTTTTTTTGTTGCTGGACGCGCAAAGAGGCATATCTGAAAGCTGTGGGTACCGGTCTTGCCCAGTCATTAAAAAATTTTGAAGTCAGTTTGGGGCGCAAGGCAAAATTGTTGTGGATAAAAAAAGGCAATATAGAGGATTGGACACTGCTACACCTCGAACCCGCAGAGGGTTATATCGGGTCGGTAGCGATTGCGAAAAAAGATGTTGAGGTGAAGATCGTGAAACACTTGTTGCGCGATCTTTGTCTGAATAAGGGTGTGACAAAACGCAGGGGTGACTCAGGAGCAGATGATGGATCGTTTACTGGATAATGGACAAAACGGTAGTTTGAACTGGTTGAGACACGCTTTGCCCGAAGGGGAAGACGAACTTATCCGGGTGCAAACTGACCTGGATGAAAAAGGCGACTTCGGAAACCAGTGGGTGGTGGTGACGCGCAATCGCGTGCTGGTGCGGCAAAATGGCACGATTGCAGATATTCCTATTTCAGAAATAGAACTGGCGCGAACCGAGGCTCTGGTGGGCGGTGCGCGTCTGGAAATTCATCGAAAAAATAAACCGACCGTTCATGTTCCTTATTCCCTGACGCAGGCACAAAAATTTTCGGAGACCACGCGAGGGATTGAGCAACTGCGCAAGGGGCAAGAATTTTTTATCAATGCGAATCTGGATCGCACAATCTGCGAATCGTGTGGCCGACTATTGCCTGAAAAAAATGGGATATGTCCGGCCTGTCTAAACAAATTTGCAACGTTGGGGCGCATTGCATCGTATTTGAAGCCCTACAAAGCACGTGCGATTGTGCTGGCTCTGGCGTCGATTGTGGGGACGGTTGCCGAGTTGCTTCCGCCTTATGTGACAAAGCTCATTGTCGATGATGTGCTGGTGCCGCCCGAAGGCTCAGAGGTGCTGGAGACCACCCGTCTCAGTTTGCTCGGATGGCTCGTGCTGGCTCTGGTGGGTATCCGGCTGATAATCTGGGGCGCAGAATGGGCTCACGGCTGGACCGTTACATGGCTTTCCGCACGGGTGACGGCGGATATCCGCAGCCAGCTTTACAGGCGTTTGGAGTTGCTCTCCCTGCAATTTTACGACAAACGACAAGTTGGCGCCGTGATGTCGCGCGTAACGAGTGACAGCAGTCGTTTGCAGCAATTTCTCGTCGATGGATTGCCCTATCTGGTGATTGAGGCGATGATGTTGCTGGGTATTCTCGCCGCGCTGTTTATGATGAGTTGGTCACTGGCTATTCTGGTGCTGATTCCCGTTCCGTTAATTATGATCTGGGGCTATGCGTTTTATCGGCGGATGCGCAAGTTTTTTACCCGCTGGATGCAGTCGTGGTCTGAGACGATGTCGCGGGTCAATGAAGCGCTCACGGGCATTCGCGTGGTGAAGGCATTTGCACAGGAAAAGCAGGAAATTCGGGTGTTCAAAAGGCGCAATGACAAATTGACGCGCATCGGTATTACCGCAGAGGTCAACCAGGGCATTTTTTACAAAACGATGACTCTGTTGACGGCGGCGGGCGTGATCATCGTCTGGTATTACGGGGGGCTGGAGGTGATTGATGGGGAGTTGACGCTCGGCACTTTGATGGCTTTTTACAGTTATATGATGTTGCTTTACGGTCCGCTGGAATGGTTTGGAATGGTCAATTCGTGGATGACGCGCGCCCTGGCTGGTGCAGAGCGCATTTTTGAGATTATCGACACGCCTTCCGAAGCGTATCAGGACCCCAATGCCGTGCCGATGCCGCATATCGAGGGGCGCGTGACGTTCAATGACGTCACATTTGGATACGACAAAAGCAAGCCCGTGCTTCACGAAATTGACCTCGATATCAAACCGGGGGAAATGATCGGGCTGGTGGGAAAGTCCGGTGTGGGCAAGACGACAACGGTGAATCTGATTTGTCGGTTCTACGATGTTGACCGCGGAAGCATTGTGGTGGATGGGGTGGATTTACGCGATATTCGGCTGGAGGATTTGCGGTCTCAAATTGGCATTGTGTTGCAGGAGCCATTCCTGTTTTCGGGCAGTATTGCAGAAAATATCGGCTATGGCAAGCCGGGCGCCACATTCAATGAGATTGTGGCAGCGGCCAGGGCGGCCCATGCACACGACTTTATTGTGACGAAGCCCGATGGCTATGATACGCTTATCGGCGAGCGAGGAGAATCGCTTTCGGGGGGTGAACGGCAGCGCGTGTCCATTGCGCGGGCTATTTTACACGATCCCAGGATTTTGATCTTAGACGAGGCAACATCATCTGTTGATGTGCAAACGGAAAAACGCATTCAAGATGCGGTTGTGCGATTGGTCAAAGGACGAACAACTTTTGCAATAGCCCACCGTTTATCCACCCTTCGCAATGCCGACCGGTTGCTGGTGATGGATGCCGGACGCATTGTGGAAATTGGAACTCACCACGAATTGCTTGAAAAGAAGGGCATGTTTTACAAATTGGTTCAGATGCAAGAAGAGATTTCACAGATTATTGCGATTAAGGAATAGGTTCACATGAATCATTTACCTGGAAAACCATTGATCGAAGAACTGCCGTCATCTGTGGCAAAAAAGCTGAGTGCGGCGAAGCCCAATGGCGAGACCGTGCTGATGCAGGTGGCGACGGATCTTGACGAGTTCCTGAATTACAATCCTCAGTGGGTGGTGGTGACCGATCAACAGGTGCTGGTAATTCCCGAAGCGGGTGTGGATGGCACGCAGACGATGGCGATTGGCGATGTGGAAGACGTGAAAGTGGAGGAGCGCGTTGGGTTGGGTGCCCTGGCGTTGACGCACAAAGCAGGACCGGAAATACAGGTACCGTATTCGCCATCTCTCACCGCTGTGTTTGCCGAAGTAGCCGATGGCATCAGGCAGTTGACAGATAATGAGCCGCTGACATTGCCCACAGAATTGGAGCAGACGCACTGCGAACGGTGTAGCCGTCGGTTGCCCGAAAAAAATGGGGTGTGCGCTGCGTGTTTGAAAAAATGGCAGACGTTTCGGCGCATTGTGGGTTATATGGCCGCTTATCCCGTGCGCCTGGTTACAACCATTGCTCTGACATTTGTCAGTGCTTTATTGACGCTGTTGCCACCCAAAATTACAGAGTATGTGATTGATGGTGTTTTGACAGCGGGCTGGGATGCCGTTGCGATTCCGTTTATTGCGTCAACGGATCGCCTTGATCGATTGGGGCTGTTGGCGTTGGGACTTGTCGTTGTGCGGGTGTTGATCTGGGGTGCCGATGTGACGATGGCGGCACTGAGTCGGTCGTTGGGGTTGCGCGCTATCGGCGATTTGCGGGAAGATCTCTACCGAGCCTTTCAGATGGTACCCATTCGCTTTTACGATCGGCGAAAAGTGGGCGCGCTGACGTCTCGCATGAATAATGATACGGACCGCATGGAAGGGATTATGGTGTATGATTTTTATTTTGTATTTTCCAACAGCCTGTTATTTGTCGGTATTCTGGTTTTTCTGTTGTGGATGAACTGGAAGCTCACGCTGTTTGTGATGGCACCCATTCCATTGATTTTGCTCGCTGGCACAAAGATATGGTACCGCATCATGACATTCTGGACGCAGTGGTCGGGCAAGTGGGGCAGGCTATCGGCACAGTTAAATGAGTCGATTCACGGCATTCGCGTGGTGAAAGCATTTGCACAGGAAGCAAAAGAGAGCGAGCGATTTGACCAGTACAACGAAGATTTGCGCGATGTGGATACCCGGGGCGAACGGGCCTGGTTTATTTTTTTTACTGTGACAAATCTGTTTATGAACGCAGGGGTATTTTTTGTCTGGTATTTTGGCGGACGACAGATTCTGGACGGAGAATTGACGCTGGGTGCGTTAATCGCATTTATGAGTTATCTCTGGATGTTGTACCAACCGCTGCGATGGTTTGGCGATTTTTACAGTTATATTTTGCGGGCATTTGCTGGCGCACAACGCGTGTTCGAGGTGATCGATTTCGAACCCGAACCATACCAAAAACCCGATGCTGTGCGGCTGCCCAAACTCGAGGGCGGTTTGAAGTTCGAGTCCGTGTTCTTTGGTTATGACCCCGGCAAGCCCGTGCTCAAAGGCGTTGATCTGGAAGTAAAGGCGGGCGAGATGATTGGGCTTGTGGGCAAGTCCGGCGCTGGGAAGTCAACGCTGATCAATCTGGTGTGTCGGTTCTACGATCCCGATCGCGGGCGGTTGCTGGTGGATGGCGTGCCGATGACCGATGTGAACTTGCGCGATTTGCGATCCCAAATCGGGATGGTACATCAGCAACCCTTTTTGTTTGACGGCACAATTGCCGAAAATATCGCCTATGGCAAACCAGACGCGACCTTTGACGAGGTGATGCGCGCCGCAATGGCAGCCGAAGCACACGAGTTTATCGTCAAAAAGCCCGATGGTTATGACATGCGGGTGGGGGAAAGCGGCGGGCGTTTGTCGGGTGGCGAAAAACAGCGGGTATCTATCGCGCGGGCAATTTTGCACAATCCGCGGATTCTCATTCTCGATGAGGCCACGTCTTCGCTGGATACGCCGACCGAGAAGAAGATTCAAACGGCGATTGCGCGTCTGGTGGAAGGGCGCACGACATTTGCCATTGCACACCGTTTGTCAACCCTTCGCAGCGCGGATCGGCTCGTGGTTATGGATGAAGGCCATATCGCCGAAGTCGGTACACATCAAGAGTTGATGGACCGGGAGGGCATTTTTTATCGTCTGGTCAAGACGCAGCAAGAGACGACATTGGATATGTTTATGACTGCGGTGGGGGTAGAGTTGGAGTAGGGTAATTCTGATTGGAGATTTTGATGGCTACGGATATGCTGGAGATGGAAGTGGAAGAAATTGAAGAAAATACAGAGGAGTGGAAGCCGATACCAATTGAGATGGTGCATCCCGAATCGGTTGATCCGGGTAAGATCCGCTTGTTTAAGGAGCCACAGTGGATTTTGCGGATGACGATTGAAGGGGATCGGTCCTATACTCGCGTGAAAGTGGTGCGGGCCGCGCCTTTGACACAACCGGATCGCTATTTTTGCATTCTGGATATCAAGGATGAAGCGATCTGCATGATCAAAGACCTGTCTGATTTGCCAGAAGAGAGCCAGGCTCTGGTGTATGAGGAACTGGACAATCGGTATTTGACGGCGGAGATCCAGAAGATCGTGGCGTTGCAAAATGAATACGGCGTGACGTACTGGACTGTTGATACCGACCGGGGCAGACGCGAATTTGTCGCTAAGTCCGTGGCTGAAAACGCACAGTGGTTGGGAGACACGCGATTGATGATTTTTGATGTGGATAACAATCGCTTTGAGGTACCCGATATAAGGGCACTGGACCGCCGCAGTCAGGGATTGTTGGAATCGGTGGTGTGATGCGAGCGCATCTATCTGCGTCATTACCCAAAAGGGCATTTTCTCAAATGCCCTTTTTTTTCTTGTATGGTCTTTCCTAAATCACTAACTTGTCGAAACTCATTAAGACATTTGTGCATCTCATTTTAATCGGGATAGAATAAGTCATTTTAATTCTGTTATGCGGAGGACTTTATGAAAAAAAAAATAGGTCGGATTTTGGCGTGGATTGGTGGGATTACGGTTGGGCTGGTCGTCCTGACCGTCGTGTTAGTTGCATTGCTATCCGGCGAGGATCCCGTGCCCGATCAGGTAATTTTGGAGATCAACCTGGAGCAGGGAATTGCGGAATATGTGCCAGAAGACCCGTTTGCAAAGTTGATTGCAGACGAGACGCGCTCGCTGCGCGATGTGGTCGGTGCTTTAGACGCGGCGGCTTCGGATAATCGCGTTGTGGGATTGCTGGCTCGTGGGGGCGGTGCGCCGATGGGATTTGCACAGGCACAAGAAATAAGAGACGCTGTTCTGGCGTTTGGCAAAAGCGGAAAACCCACCGCGATTTTTGCCGAGACATTTGGCGAGTTTGGCTCGGGCAATGTCGGATATTATCTGGCGACGGCATTTGAGCATATCTATCTCCAACCTTCGGGCGATGTGGGTTTGATGGGACTGGCGATGGAGCATCCCTTTGTCAGGGGAACATTGGATACGCTTGGGATTGGCGTGCAGATGGATCACCGATATGAGTATAAAAATGCGATGAACCTATATACCGAAACCAAATTTACAGACGCACACCGCGAAGCGAGTGAAACACTTTTAAAGTCGATGGTCGATCAGATGGTCCTGGGCATTTCAAGGGCGCGGGGTACAACGCCCGAAGCCGTGAGCGATCTCATCAATCGCGGACCTTTTTTGGCGTTATCTGCCCATACCGAAGGCCTGGTAGATAGCCTGGCATATTGGGATGAGGTGCGCGATCTGGTGAAGAGCGAACACGGCAAAGATGCCAAATGGCTGGATATAAAGAATTATCTCAAGCGCATTGATGAAAAGCCATATAGTGAAGGGACAAAGGTGGCGTTGATCTACGGCGTGGGACCTGTGCATCGCGGCAAGAGTACCTACGATCCTTTATATGCGTCAGGGACAATGGGTGCGAGTACGCTGACCAAAGCCTTTCGCGATGCTGTGAAGGATAAGGATGTGCGTGCAATTCTGTTTCGAATAGACTCTCCCGGTGGGTCTTACATTGCTTCTGATGCGATATGGCGCGAGGTTGCCAAAGCTAAGAAGGCGGACAAGCCCGTGGTTGTATCAATGGGCAATGTGGCCGGTTCTGGAGGATATTTTGTGGCGATGAATGCCGACAAAATAGTGGCACAACCCGGCAGCATTACGGGATCCATTGGGGTATTAGCAGGAAAATTTGTGACAACTGAATTTTGGGAACGTCTGGGCATTACCTGGGATACGGCGCAGGTGGGTGAGAATGCACTGATATGGGGATCGGGTACAGAATTTACACCCGAACAATGGGCGAAATTTCAGATGTGGTTAGATCGCATTTACGAAGATTTTACGACAAAAGTAGGCGAAGGACGCAATATGTCACAGGCTGATGTTCACGCTGTGGCAAAGGGGCGGATCTGGACTGGAGAGGATGCCAGGGCGCACGGTCTGATCGATGAATTGGGCGGCATGAAGACCGCGATGCGTCTGGTTCGGGAGGCATTGGAGTTGGACACCGATGCATCTCTTAATCTCGTAGTGTTTCCCAAAGAAAAGACACTGATAGAACAGGTGATGGAAAAAGGGCTAATCCGCACACTGAGTAATGGCGATGCGTTGATGAAATTCGCCACAGATTTGCAACCCGTTTTTCGATTTGTGCATACAGTGGGGCAGCCGAGACAGGTTCTGGAGATGGCCCCCATGAATATTCGGTAATAAGGGAGGGCATTATGATTACCGCAGATTTTGAAGCGTATTTGACAGATGACTGGTACGGACAGCAGATAACGGTTGATGCTTTGCTGGAATGTGAGGCTGAAGCAGGGTTTGAGATGGCGGTGGTAATGCCGCAGACCAGGCCCCTTCCAGATAATGATGGGTTGCTCGACAAGACAGCGGGATACCCTCAACTTTTGCCCTGTCCGCTCGTAGATCCGCATTGGGGTGAAGAAGGGATTTCCGCTTTGAAGACATATGTGGATCGCGGTGCTCAGGGCGTGAAGTTGATGGGTGCTATTCACAAATACAATGTGGATGATCCCATGGTCATTCCTTTTGTCGAGGCGGCGCGAGACCTGGGGATTGTGGTATCGATTCACTCTGGGCGCGACAACTGCAGTGCCGAGCGTATTGGCAATGTGGCGCGACAAGTGCCCGGTGTGCCGATTATCATGGATCACATGGGATTTCCCGATGGGTTTGACACAGCTCTTGAGGTGTGTCGAAAATGCCCCGATGTATATCTGGGTACAACGATTTTGCGATTTCACAAGTTGTGGGCAATTAATCCCGAAGAGACCGTGCCGCATGAGGTCAAACAGGCCGTTGAAGAATTGGGACCCGAACGGATCGTTTTTGGGTCCAATTTGCCAGAATATCGCCCGATTCAGGTCAAGCGGGCGATTCAGCGGTTGGAATTGGGCGACGAGGCAGAGACCCTGATCTTTGGAGGTAATTTGGGGCGGATTTATGGAATTGATAACGTATGAGATTCTGCGCCACAGGGTATTGAGGTAAAGAAAGGGCGTGCTGACAGGCCGCCCTTTTTTTATATGTTGCCTTTTTTATGATTTTTCTTGATTTTTTTCCATAAACTTGTTTAAATTTTCGGTCTTGAAAAATTAGTCGTCCTTCCCCATATACTCTTCAGGGTATGGACAGTTTTCGTCACGAGCCAAATCTGTGCCGTTGGCAGTGTTGGGCGGGCAGACCGTTGGAACACAAATAGTATCACTGACGGCGACAGCTTAACTCACAGGAGGTTAGTCCCAGAATGATTCGAGTTGAGAATTTGGAGAAGTACTACGGCGACATTCATGCACTTAAGGGCATTGATTTTGAGATCGACGACGGAGAAATCGTCGGGTTCTTAGGTGCAAATGGCGCGGGCAAATCCACGACATTAAAAATTATGACGGGGTTTTTAGCGCCCAGTGCCGGCAATGTATTTATAGACGACCTGAATATTCAGGACCATTCGCTGGATATTCGCGAGCAAATCGGTTATTTGCCCGAAATGAATCCCCTTTACGGGGAAATGAGAGTGTATGACTATCTCGAATTTATATCTCAAATTCGCGGCATGGAAGCTACAGAGTTCAAAACGGCCCTGGATCGCGTGGTCGAACAGTGTGGTTTGCGCGCTGTAATTCATCTGCCCATTTCTGCTTGTTCAAAGGGATATAGACAGCGCATCGGGCTGTCTGCCGCGATTTTGCACGATCCCAGAGTGCTGATTTTCGATGAACCGGTCTCGGGGCTGGATCCCAACCAGATTGTGGAGATTCGGAATCTGATTCGGGAGCTAGGACAACAGAAGATGGTAATTATATCCAGTCATATTTTGCAAGAGATTGAAGCCACAGTGGATCGTATTGTGATTATTGATCACGGCGAAATTGTGGCCAATGGGACGAGTCAAGAGTTGATGGCGGGATTTATGGGGCGCACACAACTAACGCTCGATGTAAAATACGCCAATGAAGATAGTCTCGCCGCGCTGTCCAACAGCGTTGATGATATCGAAGTTACCGATATGCAAGCGGTAAATGGACGCAGTATTTTGTCGATAGAATACGCCCGTGAGGTAGATCCTCGAGAGGCGATTTTTGATTATGCCAAAAACAGTGGCTGGGCCATTTTGGAGATGACGCAAAATCAGGTTCTCCTCGAAGATGTGTTCCGCGGATTAACAGGGGAAGGAGGAGGAAATGAATAATATGATGGCGATTTACCGCAAAGAAGTCGGCGCGTATTTTAAGAGTCCCATGGCGTATATTTTCCTGGTATTTTTCGCCCTGTTTAACGGGTATTTCTTTAGCAATACGTTCTTTTTGTTCAATCAGTCCGATATGCGGGCACTATTTAATATTACGCCGATGATCTATCTAATTTTTGTCCCCGCAGTCACTATGGGGGTAATTGCACGTGAAAAAAGCGCGGGCACACACGAATTGATGGCGACACTTCCAATTAAAAATTTTGAACTTGTGATTGGGAAGTACTTGTCGGCATTTACCCTGGTGTTGGCTGGGCTGGGTTTTACACTGGTACATTTTTTTACGCTTTTGGTTGTCGGGACCAATATCGACTACGGCGGGGTGATCTGCGGATATTTGGGACTGGCCCTGGTGGGGGCGTTTTACGCAGCTATTGGCACGTTTACGAGTAGTTTGACGGATAATCAGGTCGTTGCATTTATTCTCGCGGCAGTGTTTGTACTGGGATTTTATCTCCTCGATAAGTTGCTGATTTTTGTGCCTGCGGCTCTTGCCGGACCCCTTCAGTTTATGGCGGTTGATTACCATTTGTCCAATATGTCGCGCGGGGTTGTCGATTCGCGTAATCTGGTTTATTTCGGCTCACTGATCTGGTTGTTTTTGGCACTTACAGTACGCGGCATTGACATGCGGAAGTGGAGGTGATCATGCCTGTTATTGATTCTAAAAAGAACTTTGTGATTTTTATTGTGGTAGCTATCGCGCTCGTGGCGCTCGGCAATCTGGTTTCCCGCAATTTTTTCTTCAGGCTGGACCTGACGGAGAATCAAATTTATTCGCTGTCGCCATCGAGCAAGGTGATACTTGAGAAGATCGAAGATTTCTTGACGGCTAAAGTCTATTTTTCTGAAAATTTGCCCGGGCAATACGGCAACACACGGCGGTATTTACAGGATATTCTGGAAGAATATGCCGCGTATTCAGATGGCAATTTCAGATTTGAGTTTTACAGACCCGACGACGATGAAAAATTGGCACTTGAAGCGCAAAAATCGGGCATTCAACCCGTGCAATTGCAGGTACTCGAGAACGATAAGTTTGAGGTGAAGCGCATTTATATGGGAATGGTATTGCTCTACGGCGACAAGCGAGAAGCGTTGCCGGTTATTCAAACGACCACGGGTCTGGAATACGAGATTACAACACGGATTAAGAAATTAGTTGATGACAACCGCTCTGTGATCGGTGTGGCGAATACCGGGGCTTCAGCACCGGCAATGGAGCAGGTGAGTGCGCGACTTCGGGAAGCCTATGACGTACGCTCGGTTTTTTTGAGCGCTGGCGTGCCCAATGATATTGAGATGTTGCTCATCAATGGCGTTGTCGATTCCCTGTCGGAGGATGCTCTCGGCGCGTTGAGGAACTATATCAGCTCGGGAGGTAATCTGTTCCTGGCACAAAGCAAGATCAATGGCGACCTGCAGGCGCAACGAGGGACGCCCATTCAGTCCAATATTTTTGACATTCTCGAACCTTTTGGCGTGAGCCTGGCTGACAATCTGGTAATGGATCGGATTTGTGGCACAGTGACGGTTTCACAGCAGCGCGGGTTTTTGCGCTTTAATTCGGCTGTGGAGTATCCTTTCTTTCCCGTGTTGCAATCTTTTCCCGATCACGAAATCGTCAATAGCTTAGAGCAAGTTCAGATGCTGTTTTCCAGTGAGATTGTTTACGATACGGCGGATTCAACGCGCCTTGTAAAGCCATTGCTGGTCACGTCAGATCATTCGGGCGCAGCGGCCGGGTTTATCAATCTCAACCCGATTCAGAATCAGGCGTTTCAGTCGCTCAATGAACCGGGCAAGGTGGTTGGAGTTTATGCGACGGCTACCTCAGACAGCCTGGAAAATGTGATGAGCCAATTGGTGCTGGTATCTACATCCGATTTTCTGCTCGACAATGGTGGAGGTCAGGTGCCGTCCAATGGGATCTTTGTGATGAATGCGGTGGATGTGCTCATCGGCGACCGCGACCTCGTAGCTTTGAGATCGCGCGAGATTACAACGCGACCTCTGCAAACGGTGGAGGATGCGACCCGAACCACAGTGAAAACCTTCAATATTGTGCTGCCCGTGCTGCTGGTCATTATTTACGGTCTGATCCAGTGGCGGCTTGTGGTGGCGCGTGCAAAACGATTGGAGACACTCTATGAGTAATCTAAAATGGCTTCTTGTCGGGATTGCAGTACTGATGGTGCTTTACGCGCTTTTGCAGATGCGAGAAAGCGGATATACGACTCCCACAGGCCAGATCTTTCCCGAGCAGCATACGGATGATATTTACAGGGTTGAAATGATGGCGACGGGCGATAGCCTGACACTGCAAAAGGAAGGTGTCGAGTGGACGATTGTGGGACATGATACTCTGAAAGTTCGGGACCATCGGATCACGGCACTATTTGAGCAAGTGCTAAAGGTGAGCCGCGAGACTCTGATGACGAACAAGGCCGACAATTGGTCTAAGTATGCCGTAGATGATGCGACGGGAACGCATGTCAAGGTATATAACGCGAAAGAAGAGTTGCTCACGCACGCGGTGTTTGGCAAGTCGAGTACTGATTGGGCGCGCAATTACGTGCGAATTGGCGATGGTCCAGAGGTGTATTTGACGGATCGAAGCATTGTCTATCAGGTGAATACCGATGCGACATTCTGGGGAGAGAAACCCCCAGAACCCGCGCCGGCAGCGATGGATTCTGTAGATGTAGCACCTGCAGTGGTGGATTCTGCTAAAGTAGGGGATGGAGAGTAAAAAGATGTATCGCATTGATACTGAGCGATAAATTTCTATCGCGAACACGCATAAACGGAAATAGTAAAGGGTCACAGTGATATATACTGTGACCCTTTACGCATTGAAAAACACCGAGTTTTTGATAAACGCTAAAAGCTATAACTGACTTTTGAATACCAAAATGCCCCATTAAAACCAAATGGGGTGTACTCGCTGTATTTTTCACCCACAGAACCTTTGTTCTTATTTTCTTCTGGAAAGGTATTGAGGGCATTGCGCGAGCCAAGCGTGAGCCGCATGTTTTCATTCAGTGCCATATTGGTTTCAATATCGACCAACGGCCATACGCTGGGATAGGTTTGATCGTTATCTCTGTCCCACCAGGAAGTGTAATAGCTCAGGCGAATCAACACATCCCACATCTCCTTCACAGATTGCGTCAGGGTCGCGTTGGCGCGGCTTTGGGGCAGTGCTTCCTCCAGTTGCCGAATGCGCGTGTCACTCAATGTTTCCGTGTTTTTGGTCACTTTTGTGTCTGTGAGGTTATAGATAAAGCTGAAATCGCCATTGCCCACAGGTGTGACAAAAACGACGTCAATGCCACGGGTTCTGGTTTCGAAGTCGTTGATGAAGAAGCGAAAGGTTTGGATATTTCTCGCACTCGTTATGCCCGAAGCGATCAATTGATCGCGCTGGGCATCGGTTAGCGAGTAGTTCTTTGAAATCCCCAGGCGGTCTTTCAGATCAATTTGAAAATAGTCAATGGTTAAGCTGGTGTTTGTGTGGCCGACAATAAAGCCAGCCGTGTAGTTGTACGACTTTTCAGGGTCGAGCGGCTGGCCGCCCACCAATGCTGCCGCGGCATGGGTTGATGGAATGGTCCCCCTGTTGACCAAGTCATTTAACGCGGGATCGAATAGGGTCGATACGTTAAAAGAATTTTGCTGACCGGGGGTAGGTGCTCTGAAACAGGTGCTGAAACTGCCGCGCAATTTCACTTCTTCTATGACGCTGTAGTTGGTCGCGACTTTGTAGTTGAGGGTCGAACCAAAGTCACTGAAGTTTTCATAGCGCAGCGCGAGACCGAGTAACCAATTGTCCGACGGGGTAAATTCGGCATCTCCATAAGCCGCGTAATTGGACCGACTCCAGTCACCGGCCGCAATATCGCTAAAGCCGGAAAATCCATTGGACGCAGCACTAAATCCCTGAGGGGCCAAAGGACCTATTTGATAGGATTCGGGTTGTCCCTGTACAACTTCGTATTTTTCATTTCTGTATTCGAGACCCGCGGCCAGGAAAACCTGGTCGCTTACTGGAAATGTAACGTCGAGATTTACGTTAAGGTCTTGTTGTATATAGGCTCCGGGATCAAACTCCGTGGGCGTCTCGCGTCCCAAAGAGGCATTAACAGTATTTTTAATCACGAAATCGGCTTCATGCCTTCCGTAATAAGCACTGAGGTCCCAGGTCCAGATCGGGTCAAAATTTGTACCTTTAACACCCGCGAGAAGAGCATAATCGGCGGTGGTGCCGCCAAATCGGGGGGTAAAACCGCCGGGGAAAAGTTCGCGGAATGTGAAATAGTCGTTCTTATTATTCAACACTTGTTGTAGCGCGTTCGGATCTGCCACGTCGTCGATTATGTTGACTACGGGAGGATCGGGCGCATTGGGGTTCAATTTGCCCACGAGCAATGTCTTACCGCCATCGGTACTGAAGACACCCCCGCGCGTATTGGGATTTCGGAAGAAGAATCCACCTTCCACTTCTTTGCTCGCATAGTTGGCATAGCCATAAAACCTGGTGTTTTCCGACAGGTTTCCGCCGTAGTTGGCAAGGAATTTAAGATCATTTCTAATGATGGGCGAACCCCAAATTTGGGCGGGATCGGCCACATCGGTATTGCCAGCCTCAATGAGTGCTTTGGCGTCATTGCGTTGTTCAGATCGATCCGTATCATCCGCGTTGCCATATTCCAGGCTGAGGTTGGCCCACGCATTTTCGCTTCCCAGGCCGATATTGCCAGCAACACTGTATTTAAAACCATCGCCTGCCTGATAGATACCGGGTTTGATTTCAATTGAACCGCCCTGATAGCGATTTTTGAGCTGGAAACTCATCACGCCTGCAATGGCATCAGAACCGTATTGTGCAGAGGCACCATCACGAAGGACTTCTACTTGTCTCAGAGCAATCGCTGGAATGACCGATCGCCATCTGATACGCCATTGCCATGCCAAACGACGAGAGAGCTGCGATGGCGGCGTTTGCCGTTGATGAGTACCAGCGTATGGTCGGGTGCCAGGCCGCGCAGATTGGCCGGACGGACGAGGGTGGAGGCATCGCTGATGGGTTGGGTGTTGACATTGAAGGAAGGCACAACCGATCTCACCAGATTTTGCAAATCGGCTTCGCCTTGTTTGACGATCTCTGCACTGGTAACCACATCAACGGGCACGGCTGATTCCACGACGGAACGCGGTTTTGCGCGGGAACCAATGACCACCAATTCTTCGAGGATGATCTCTTCGTCAAAAATAGACGTCGTTGTATCTGTGCTTACGTACCGCGTAGTTTCCTGCGATACGGCAGGTCCATATAGAATGGGTATGGCAAAGCCGAGTAAGATAAAGAAAAAACGATATTTGTGTTGCACTGTACACCTCCTGTGATAAGGATGGGAAAACGGGGGAAGGGGGGAATCAGAAATAGATAGACCTGTGACCAGGGTCAGGGGAGATGACTTCTAAATCAGGGAAAACTGAGTAGTTATTAAAAAGAAATAAAAGTAAAATGCCTCTATTAGGCAACTGTCAAATGCGTCTTCCGAGAAAAATTATCGCGATGTAACGCAATTTTAACATTCTGTGATTTTTAGCTTCTGCGTCTTATGCAATAAAGAATGGAGAAAAGGGGAGCGAAGCCAACAACGAGAATGCGCCAGAGGATTTTTTGGTCAGAGGACAAATAGGGAAAACCCGGCGCGATTTTTCGGCGGGCTTGAAGGTCGGCAAATTGCGGGCCATGTGTGAGATAGGCAACGGCGTTGAGCAAGAATTGCTCCTGTTGAAACCCCGGCGCATAGAGATACTCATTTTTGAACATTTCAGAACTGCCGATCAGCAGTAGTTCACCTTTCGGGTTGGGCTTTGGATGCGTAAGTGTGAGGTCTGCTGCTTTGAACTCGGCGAGAGGAAATGTGCCTGTCACGAGCAGTGCGAGGGGTTGATGGCCCAGAAGAAGTGAATCCGGAGAAAATGCGGCTTTGGGCAACCATCCGCCCGCCCAGTGGTATGCCCAGGCGCGGTTTGATGTACTGATCAGAGGGGTTGCCGTCAGGCCGTGTGTCTGCAAGCGATTCGGGTCTGGTACAAAGCGATTGCCCCAGATAAAGAGCTGATCGCCGAGTTGTCGCACAATGGGCAATGCGGTATCAAAATTTGGCGGAACAGCGCGTATGAGAAAGGGCAACGCCACTTCTTGTGCGTCGTATTCACGGACTGTGCGCCGATAAATCTGAGTTTTGAGGGCGAGGCGCGAACGGGTTTGGTCCATGAGCACTTCGCGCGCCTGTGCAATGCCCAGAGGTTCCAGATAGCGGTTGAAATCCTGGTATTGGGGCTGAGGCCAGTACACGGTTTCAAAATCCCCTCCCGAGTACTGGCGCTGTTGGATATTGTAGTGTTGGAGTGCCACAATGGCGCGACCACCCCGCGCGAGATACTGGCTCAAAAGGGCGGTCATGGGACTGGCATCTCGTCGCGGTTGTATCCAGATTACGAGGTCGGTTTGCGGCGGGAGATGCGGTGTGCGCGGGTTGACATAGCTTACGCGGTATCCATAAGTACGCAAAAGCGTTTTTAGTTCGCTGAATACATCGGCGCCTCTGGGGGGCGACAGGTGTTTCTGGCGATACTCATGCGCCTCGGCAGGGGAGAGACGCGGGGATTCTGCGACAAGGGCAATATGGGGCGTTTTACCCGTGGATAGACGGCGGACGGCCGCTGCGAGCAGAAATTCGAGGTGATCAGTTGTTCGGCCGTCTAAACGCGGGATGATTGTCGCATTGCCGGGTCGGTGCAGCAAGAGACCACTGATAACGGACTGAGAGATTATCACGTCGTCCCGCACCGTTTTCACCTGATATGGGCGCAAACCAAGTCGGCTGAGATAAGCTGTTGGCAGATCGTTTGGTCGTCGGATGGTGTAGCTGATACCGAGATTATTGAGCCGGGCAACGGTCTCAGTTTCTATTTTTTTTAACACGGGTGGAAGATGCGCGCGAGTGGGGATAATCAGGTCGGCTTTGGGGATTTGATTTTGTATTTGCTCCCGAGAAAATGGCAGAGGGGTATGTATTTTTTCGGCTGTGAGGTCAAGGAGTTGCCCGCCCTGGTAGGACCAGAAGCGAGATGCGATAATCAGCGCCACTATCGCAATACATGCACGTAGAGAAAGGTGTCTGAAAGATATGTGTATCTGCCTGCTGTAATACAAGCACGCGCCCAGAGTTAGAAGGATCAAAGGGATGATGAATACCATACAGACCCGCCAGATCACACGCGAAGTCACGCTTAGTTGTGGTATCTGCGGCGGTGAGGGCTTTTCAACGCGACCACGCACAACGCGGTTGTGATCGGTGAATGTACGCATGATGGTCTGGAGAAAGATGCGGTGCGCGTAATTGGGTTGATTAAAGATGCCGTCGCGGAATGGACTGGATGTTGCGAGCACCAGAATTTCTCCTTTCCACGGATCCCGGTGCCTGAGACGCAGCATCACATTTTGTTTCCCTATTGTGAGTGTTTCTTCTATATGATCGTTTGTAAATGGCTCTGCTGGAATGGGTTGTATGTACGTATTGTCCGTGGTCGTGCCCAGAATATCGAGGTAATAGCCCGCTTTAGATACCGCGCGAGAATCGACTGTTAGAGCGCCTGCCGATACAAAATTTAGCGCGCCTCTGGCGGGTGATAGAAAACCTTTGAGGTCGTAAAAACCCGACATAACGCGCAGGTGAAAGGGGGCGTTGATCTGGTGGATTTTGTCTTTTTGATCGCGGAACAAAATCGGGCTATGGCTTTGATCCATCAAAAGGTCGGCCTGTGGGCGTATTCCCAACGGTGTCAGGAGTTTTTCCCAGGCCGTGTTGAAATATGCGCGGTATGTAACTTCTCCAGTATCATTGACCGCGTAGTCGATAAAATACGGGCTGCCTGCCAGCACAACCGTGCGGCCTTTATCAATCGCATTTTGAAGGGCGCGAGGATTAGCGGTTGCGGGATCAATCCAAAAGATCACATCGGCATCTGGTGACATCGCATCGGAATTGGCGGGGGCAATATCGCCCCATTGACCGAGAAATTTTGTGAAAAGAGTAAAGTTTTGTGGCGCGGAAACCGCAATGACAGGGCGTGGGGGATGCGCGAGTGCTTTGAGATAGACGAGCAGTAGATGTTCGAGATAAGGTATATCTGTGGGTGTTATTTTGGGGATCAAAATTTCGGGATGATCGCCATAAGCAATGACGAGCGAAGACCAGACTGCTTGTTCGCTGCGTTCATCGCGTTGTATATCGCGCACATGAAAGGGTGCTGCTTTTTTTTTAATGGCATAAGTGCGTCCAGGTTCAGAGTCGGGATCCACAATGCGATAATCTATGCGGTCGGGAGCCAGTGCCTTGAGGCGTGCGAAAAGGGTTCGCACAGGTGTCTTCACGCCCTTCAGGTGCTTTGCAATATATGTCAGGGAAAGGGGTGCTTCGAGGTTGGTATAAAAGATTTGTGAATCTGCCGAAAGCGTTGCTGTCAGATGCAGACGTCCTGTGCCCTGGTCCTCCAAAAGACGACCTGTGTAAAATACAAGGGCGAATAGAAAAAAAAAGACCAGAGGTGGTTTTATCCGCATCATCCTCGATCTCGTTTGAGAAATAGATCATTCATCCAGAGAAAAAAGGCACTCAGCAAGGTGAAATAGAGCACTGCGGGCAGAGCGATGATGCCGCGGGTAAAGGCACTGTAGTGCGGGACAATGGAAAGCGATTCATACAACAGGTCGCCGATATGATATGCAGGGGCCAATCCGTCGAGAATTTCAACCACTTTTTCGTGCCCGCTCAACACAAATACAAAACCCAATAGCACTGCGACGACATAAGCGACAATTTGATCGCGTGTAAGACCCGATAC
Source organism: Candidatus Latescibacterota bacterium (assembly GCA_021295695.1). Taxonomy (GTDB): domain Bacteria; phylum Latescibacterota; class UBA2968; order UBA2968; family UBA2968; genus VXRD01. The sequence continues at coordinate 8,472 of JAGWBW010000014.1, read as the reverse complement.
AAACAGGCCAAAAGAAAGAAAAAATGCCCCCAGAAAGAGCGCGCCCAAATAGGAAGAAAAGATCAGACCGAGATCTGGGGTCCCCAAAAAGAGCAACATGAGAACGATGGGTAAAGTCCCCGAAAGGACAATCAGGTAAAAAACAAGGGCAGATAAATATTTCCCAAGTACAATTTGGATGGATTGCAGGGGCATGGTCATCAATAATTCAATGGTGTGTTGGGAGCGTTCTTCAGCCCATGAACGCATGGTTATGGCCGGGACAAATGGTATAAGAAAAAAGGGGAGCAGATCAAAATAAGGTGCCATTTCGAGCACGCCATTGAGAAAAAAGGCGTTCATAAATGTCGAACAGGACAAGAGGTGGAAAACCGAGGCATAGACATAGGCGATTGGCGCATCAAAATAGGCATTGATTTCGCGGACAAAGATCACGCCAATGCCCCGTGCAAAGTCCTTTGGGCGCAATCGATCGGGCATGCGTGGTTTCTCCTTAGTTTTGAAGATGTATAAGATGGGTAAAAATGGCCTCGAGGTCTTTGGGCTGTCCCGTTTGTCGCGCCAGATCATCTATGCAACCATCGGCTAATAGATTGCCCTGATGTATGATGAGCACGCGATCAGATAGTGCAGAGACTTCCTGTATAATATGGCTACTGAATAAGATAATCCGATTTTTGCTGAGGGATTGGATCAGGTCTCGGAATGCCAGAACTTGCAGGGGGTCAAAACCGTGCGTGGGTTCATCGAGCAGGAGAATAGGTGGGTCGTGGATGAGGGCAGCCCCTACACCGATGCGCTGGCGAAATCCCGTGGAACATTGGTCAATGCGTTTGTACAGATGGGGGGTGAGGCCGCATATATCGACAACCCAGGCGAGTTTTTTTTCGAGTATATCGCCAGAAAGTCCACGCGCTTTGCCACAGAATCTCAAAAATTTATCCACGCGCATAGTCTGATAGAGCGGTGTGTCGCCAGAGAGGTAGCCAATTTTGCGGCGTATGGACAACGGATGCGTCACCACATCGAGGCCATCAATTGCGATTTTTCCCGAGGTGGGCAAAAGATAGGTCGCCAGCATTTTGAGCACCGTGCTTTTGCCTGCGCCATTGGGACCAACAAACCCAACGATTTCGCCAGGTGCAAGCGAAAAGCTGATGCTTTCAACGGCCCTGATTGTGCCGTACCATTTTGTGACATCTGTAACTTGAATCATAGGAGGGTAGGAGAAATCACTATTAACATCTGAATTTGGGATTGGAAAGGGTGAACACAGAGTATATATTGAACACAACTTTTGTCATATAGTAAAGCGGCGAATGCAGAAGTTGCCTCTATAACTAACCACTGAAATCTATGGATAAACAAACGAGAAAAAAAGGCTTTTTTGCCTACTATCTGAGCGGTCTGTTTGTCAGAATGAATGACAACAACCTATTCTTACTCTGTGGAGGTCTGGCTTTTGCCACTCTTTTATGTCTCGTTCCCCTGGTATTCCTCATCTTCTTCGGACTTGAGGCCATTCTGGACGTGAGGGCGATAGCTCACCTGGTCAATCAAACGGTGGATGTGCTCATCCCATATCCAGAAGAGGCTGCATACCTGAAGGAAGTGCTCTCCTCACGCGTATCTGGCGTCATGACCTTCAAACAGGCTTATGGGGTTTCGGGCCTGTTGATTTTGATAGTAAGCGCCAGCAGTCTGTTCAGCAGTATGCGAACTCTGCTCAACGCAGTCTTCAAGGTCGAGCATAATTTTGAGCCGAAAGGGAGTGAGGCAGGGCCTGCTGTAGTGGAACAGTCAAATAATATGGGTGTGCCAGGACGCTGGATAAAATTTTTGCACGGGGTTTTGCCGATAGCAGTGGGCAAATTGAAGGATCTTACTATGGTACTTCTGGTACTATATATTTTTCTTCTATTAGTCCTGTCGTTGCCCATCCTATCTACCGTCATCGACGTCGCCCCGCCCTTGCTGCACACATATATCACCTACTTCTATGGTCTTACCTCTCTCGCCTTGATTTTTGCCGTATTTCTGGGGTTATACTGGCTGCTCCCATACCAGAAAATCCAGATAAAAGTGCTGGTTATAGGTGCTTTTTGGGCCGCTTTGTTGTGGAAACTCACCGAATGGACCTTTGGCTATTACCTGAGTCACTTCGGCTCTATATCTTATCTGTACGGGGCTTATGTTCTGTTGGTAGTCGTAGCCTTGTGGATATACTTCTCGGCAATTATTTTTATTATAGGTGCTCAGATCGCCCAACTCTGCCGCGAAAGGCCGGCTGCAGATCTTCAAAGTTCTTTGTTCTAAAATAAAGAAGCCGAGTTTTCTGAAAAACTCGGCTTCTTTTTTAATTGACCCAATAACACTTAAAATTTGAAATCGTAATTGGCTTTTGCGTACAGGAATGTGCCGCCAAAGCCATAAGGGCTATACTCGCCAAATGGCCTGCCAACTATGGGACCTGGATTGACGCCTTCTTCGATATTATCAGGCTCGACATTGAGAATATTCTGAATGCCAGCGGTTATTGTCGTTCCATCGCCAATTGAGAGACTGGACTCGAGGTCAATCAAAAACGCGCGCCCAAAGACTTGATGACCAACACTCCACTCATCCCAGGAACCGTAATAATTGACGCGGCCCAATGCACTCCAATAATCAGTCAGGGGCTGTGTCAGAGTCAAATTTCCGCGATGTCTGGGAAGGCCCTTTTCCAATAGCGTGATGCGCTGTTCATTGAGGACCTGAGAGTCGTATTTGGTCACCTCGGTAGAGGTATAATTGTACGCGAGGCTCAGTGTGCCCGTACACCTTACGGGAGTTGTGAGAACGAGGTCAATACCCTGCGTTTTTGTCTCAAAGTTATTGGTAAAGAACCGAAATTCTTGCAAATTTCTCGCGTTTATGCCCGTGGCCTCCAACTGTTCAGTCTGTTGAGGCGTAAGTGCTTTATCGCTGGAGGTTGCCATGCGATCTTTCACGCCAATATTGAAGTAATCGAGCGTTATATTTAGTGGGGGAATACCGGTACCCGCAGGATAAATGGGCAGTGTTAAAATAAGGCCCGTCGAGATATTGATCGACTTTTCTGGTTTAAGCCCTTCGCCTCCTACGAGTGCGGCTGCTGGGTGGGTAGAGGGAATCGTGCCTCTATTGACCAGGATGAAATTGCCAGCGTCATCCTCACCAAATTCGGTCGTGACGTTAAAGGCATTTTGTTGGCCGGGCGACGGTGCTCTGAAGCCCGTGCTAAAGCTGCCGCGCACGTTCACGTTTTCATTTACCTTAAAGTTGGTCGCCAACTTAAAGTTGGTCGTGGCACCAAAGCCCTCGAAGTTTTCAAAGCGCAGTGCTGCACCGAGCAACCAGTTTTCTTGTGGGTTAAATTCGGCATCTCCATAAACAGCCCAATTGGAGCGGCTCCAGCTTCCCGCTGCAATATCACCAAAACCGGGAAAACCGTTGGAACCCGAGCTAAATCCCTGGCTCGCCAGCGGGCCTATTTCGAAAGACTCGCGCTGTCCAGCCACAACTTCAAAATTTTCAACGCGATATTCGAGACCAGTAGCAAAGAAAAACTGCTCGCTAAATGGATAGGTGATATCAAAGTTGAAATTGGTATCCGTTTGGATATAGTCTCCAGGATTAAATTCTGTCGGCGTATTGGGGCCGAGAGAGGCGTTCACCGTATTGAAAATGAAAAAATCGGAATGGTGGCGACCATAAGATGCACTGAGATCCCATGTCAACAGCGAGCGCGTCCCCTTGATACCCGCCAAAAAGGCACGGTCTTCCGTATTTCCGCCAAACCGAGGCGTAAAACCACCGGGAAAGAGTTCCTGGAATGTGAACAAATTGGGGTCGTCGAAAACCTGTCTTAAAGCTACCGGATCCGGCACCGAACAGGTTATGGGTACCACAGGCACATCGCCACCACTCATATTGCCAACGAGCAATGTCGCTGTCAGCGTCCCGTTCACCCCATGGACAATACCCAGTTTCTCAGCTTCGGCCTGAGTATAGTAGTCGGTGCCGTCCCACATCAATACGGGTCCCTGATATACGGCACCGCGCGTATTGGGATTTCGGAAATAGAACCCGCCTTCAACTTCCTTGCTCGCATAGTTACCGTGCCCGTAGAACTCAATGTTCTCGTTGATGGTGGCACCGTAATTGGCAAAAATTTTCAGGTCGTCTCTAACAAAGGGTTGACCCCAGGGTTGAGCGGGATTGGCTACATGGGTATTGCCCCTGCCAATCAAACTCGCGGCATCATCGCGCTGGACAGAGCGGTCGGTTTCATCCGTATTTCCATATTCCACGCTGAGGTTGACCCAGGTATCTGGTGTGCCGAGCCCGATGTTGCCAGCCAGGGCGTAAGTGCCACCGTCCCCGTGTCGAAAAATACCGGGTTTGACTTCAATAGAACCGCCTTCGTAATTATCTTTGAGTTCAAAATTCAACACGCCTGCGATGGCATCAGAACCGTATTGCGCGGATGCGCCATCGCGCAGGACTTCCACGCGTTTGAGGGCAATACTCGGGATAGCGGATATATCTGGCCCCTGCGCGGCATCAGAGAGACCATTGCCCAGCCAGTAAATCACAGATGCGCGATGGCGGCGTTTGCCGTTGACGAGTACCAGCGCGTGGTCGGGTGCCAGCCCTCGCAGATTTGGGGGACGGACAATGGTTGCCGCATCGCTGATCGGCTGGAGGTTGACATTATAAGAAGGTACGACATTTCTCAAAAGATCCTGCACATCGCTACCGCCTTGTTTGACGAAATCTTCGCTGGTAACAACATCAATGGGTACGGCGGATTCGGTGACAGAACGCGGTTGGGCGCGGGTACCGATAACTACCAATTCTTCGAGTACGACCACTTCTTCGAGGATATCTGTGAGCGGGGGCAAGGCAGTTGTATCCGCACTTTCGGTACGCGGTGCTTCCTGTGAGATGGCGGAGCCACTCATCGCGAGCAAGGCAACGACGCCAAAAATGAAGGATTTAAAATGGAATTTACGTTCCATAAAAAACTCCTTTGTGTTATGAACACAGGGGCGTAATATAGACTAATGGACGAAATATCGTTCTAAATTGTACTCATTTCGGCTTATAAATCAACATCTTTTTTAGTGCTAACAAAAAAAGAAGGCGAGTCCTGAAAAAACTCGCCTTCTTTTTGATTGGGTGAGAAAAATACTTTCAACTACGACCTAAAAGCTAAAGTTGTATTTTCCGTACCAGAATGCGCCGCTAAAACCAAATGGGCTGTACTGGCTGTACAAATGGCCCGAACCGCTCCTTGCATGTGGATTGATGTCGGGATAGATATCGAGGATGTTCTGGCCGCCAACGGTTACCGTTGAGTGCTCGGCAACGGTGTAACTAACTTCGGCGTCCAGTATCCATTCGTCGCCATAAACGAAGTCATCTTCTTGATCGTACCACGAACTGTAATACCGGAGGCGACCCAGTATCTCAATATCGTTCAACGGTTTGACTACCGTCAGATTCCCACGGTGTTTGGGCAGAGACTCTTGTATTTCTCGAATCCTTTGATCATCCATGGTTGCTGGATTGTATTTGGTCACTTCGGTGTTCGTGAGGTTATACGCCAGACTCAGTTGACCATCACACCACACCGGAGCCGTGAGCACGACGTCAATACCCTGGGTTTTGGTGTCAAAGTCATTGATGAAAAACTTGAAATTCGTAATGAAATTCGCAGCCGTGATACCCGCCTTGAGCAGTTCATCGACTTCTGATTGGGTCAGGGAGAAATTCTGCGAGAGCGTCAAGCGCCCCTTCACCAGGATGTGGAAATAATCGACCGTTATATTGACAGGTGGGATACCGGTATCCACGGGAAAAACGGGAATCTCAAAAACAATACCAGCCGAGATATTGGTCGATTTTTCGGGATCGAGCGGCTCACCACCCTTGGATTCTGCGACGGGATTGTTTGACGGAATTGTGCCATCATTTGTCAAATCACCGATTGCGGGATCAAAGATCGTGGATACGTTAAACGCATTTTGCTGTCCGGGTGTGGGTGCTCTGAAGCCCGTGCTAAAACTGCCGCGCACTTTTGTATTTTCGTTAAGCCCGTAATTGGTCGCCAGCTTGAAATTGGTCGTGGAGCCAAAATCATCGAAGTTTTCAAAGCGTATTGCTGCACCGAGCAACCAGTTCTCCTGCGGATTAAATTCGGCGTCTCCATAAACAGCCCAGTTGGAGCGGCTCCAGGTGCCTGCGGCAATTTCACCAAACCCCGAGAACCCGTTGGACGCGACAGTAAATCCATACTCTGCCAGCGGGCCTTTTACCCATGATTCTCGTTGTCCCTGCACGATTTCAAAATTTTCTGTGCGGTATTCAAGACCGGCCGCAAAGAAGAATTGCTCGCTAAACGGATAGGTGATATCGAAGTTGAAATTGGTATCTGTCTCGATATAGGTTCCGGGATCAAAATACGGTGCATCTTCGTGACTGGGATCAACTGTTGGTGCATTGGGCCAGGGTTGGTTGGGACCCAAAGAGGCATTCACGGTATTGAAGATGAAGTAATCGGCTTCGTTGCGCCCATAAGACGCGCTGAGATCCCAGGTCAGCAGCCCTTGCGATCCCTTGATACCCGCCAGAAAGGCGCGATCATCCATAAACGCGCCAAATCGGGGCGTGAAGCCACCGGGAAATAGTTCCTGAAATGTGAACCAATCGGAATTGTCGAAAACCCGTTGTAAGGCTGCTGCATCCGGCACATGGCAAACGATGGGCACGATGAACGCTTGGGGAATTCTAAGACCAGTATCTTCGGACTTTTCGAGAACCTGACTCAGATTACCGACGAGCAATGTCGCTGTCAGCGTTCCGTTTACGCCATCCACAATACCGAGTTCAGCAGCTTTGTCCGGATCATAATAGTTGGTGCCGTCCCACATCATTACTGGTCCCCTGAATACGCCACCTCGCGTATTGGGATTTCGGAAGTAGAAACCGCCTTCAACTTCTTTGCTCGCATAGTTGCCATGTCCGTATAATTTGACATTGTCGTTGATGTTAATACCGTAGTTGGCAAAGAGTTTCAGGTCGTCTCTAATGTAGGGTTGACCCCAAATTTGCGCGGGATCTTCCACATAGGTATTGCCCACGCGTATCAAACGCGCGGCATCGTCGCGTTGCACGGAACGGTCGGTTTCATCCTCGTTGCCATATTCTGCGCTGAAGTTGACCCAGGCATCTGGCGTGCCCAGACCGATATTGCCAGCAAAAGCATAGGCGAAACCATCGCCTCGTTGAAAAATGCCGGGTTTGACCTCAAAAGAACCACCTTTGTAATTGTCTTTAAGCTCGAAATTCAACACGCCAGCAATGGCGTCAGAGCCGTACTGTGCGGATGCGCCATCGCGCAGGACTTCCACGCGCTTGAGAGCGATAGAGGGGATGGGGGCTATGTCTGGCCCCTGTGCGCCGTCGGCGACACCATTGGTTATCCAGTGAATAACAGCGGCGCGGTGGCGTCGCTTACCATTGATGAGCACCAGTGTGTGGTCGGGGGCCAGCCCTCGCATGCTGGGCGGTCGCACGACAGTTGAGGCATCGCTAATCGGGTTTGTATTTACGTTGTAAGAGGGTACCAGATCTCTCAGAAGATTTTGTACATCAGTATCGCCTTGCTTGACGAAATCTTCGCCGGTAACGACATCGATGGGCACTGCGGATTCCGCTACAGAACGCGGTTGTGCGCGTGAACCGATGACCACCAATTCTTCGAGTATGACCACTTCTTCGAGTATATCAGTAAGTGGGGGTAAGGTAGCTGTTGTATCCGCCTCTTCGGTACGCGGATTTTCCTGTGATACCGCGGAGCCACTCATCACAAACAAGACAACGATGCCAAGAGCGAGAGACTTAAAATGGGATTTAAGTTTCATAAAAAATTCCTTTGTGTTGAAAACGGAGGAGAAATTGTTATACTTCAGATAAAAATGGACTTTTGTGTTGCATTGATAAGCTATAAATTGGGCTCACTCAAAGGAGGAGTCCATGTCGAAGAAGCGTAAGCGATATTCCCCGGAAGAGAAGGTGTCCATTTTGCGTCGTCATCTGTTAGATGGCGTGCCAGTATCAGATTTGTGTGATGCCCATGGGATTCACCCGACGATGTTCTACCAGTGGCCTCTCTGTGTTTTTCGAGTAAGGTGCCTCAGCCTTTGCGCCAAAGCAAAGTGTGCAGGAGAAACAGCAAGCCAAAAAGATTGCTGTCCTACAGGCCAAATTGACAACAAAGAACGAAGTGTTGTCTGAACTGATGGAAGAGCACATTTTTCTAAAAAAAAGTCTTGGGGAGCCCTGAGTCAGCATAAGGTTTCGAGGGTCATTCGCGATGGTGTGATTGATTTTGTGGTCCATTGGCACAAGCAAACCGGTATCTGCATCGGTCAGTTTTTATCCTTA
>JAGWBW010000401.1:2582-2908 GCA_021295695.1 Candidatus Latescibacterota bacterium | reverse complement strand
TTGATGTTGTGCGGTTCTTACACATTTAAAAATGTGCAGATGAATCTCACAGCCGCTTTTACCAATAAGATGGCGACGGATGCCTATCGAGGTGCGGGGCGTCCCGAAGCTACGTATCTCATCGAACGCATGATCGATGTGGTGGCGCACGATCTGGATCTGGATCCTCTGGAGGTGCGGCGCAAAAACTTTATTGGCAAAGACGCTTTCCCGTATGAAACGGGAACCGCTGTGGCTTATGATAGTGGCGACTATACGGCTGCGCTCGACAAGGCGCTTAAGATGGCGGATTACGAGGCTTTGCGCGAGCAGCAGGCAAAATTGCG
>JAGWBW010000401.1:1369-2412 GCA_021295695.1 Candidatus Latescibacterota bacterium | reverse complement strand
GTTGATATTGACGATATTCGCATTATCCACGGCGATACCGATACTGTGCAATACGGTATTGGTACATTTGGTAGTCGCGCGACGGCTGTGGGTGGTACGGCGATGGTTCACGCGATGGGCAAGGTGAAAGACAAAGTGATCAATATCGCTGCGCATCTGTTGGAGAGCAACCCGCAGGATATTGTGATTGAAGACAACAAATACTGCGTTCAGGGTGCGCCCGAGTCGGGTCTCACTTTGAGTGAAATCGCGATGGTGGCGCATGTGGGTGTGCAACTACCCGAGGGCACAGATCCCGGTCTCGCCGAATCGCACTTTTTTGAGCCGCCAAACTTTACCTATCCGTTTGGTACCCATATCGCCGTGGTTGAGGTCGATGCCGATACGGGTGAGGTCGAGATGCAGCGTTATATCGCCGTTGACGATTGCGGGAATATTATCAATCCGCTGATTGTTGAAGGCCAGGTGCACGGCGGTATTGCACAGGGGGTGGGACAAGCCCTTTACGAGGAAGCCATTTACGATGAAAGCGGGCAGATGATCACCGGTTCATTTATGGATTATGCCTTGCCCAAAGCGCACAATTTCCCGCGCTTTGAATTGGCGAATACGGTTACGCCTTCACCCGTCAATCCGATGGGTGTCAAAGGTGTGGGCGAAGCGGGTACGATTGGTTCTACGCCCGCGATAGCCAATGCGGTGATTGACGCGCTAAAACCTTTTGGCGTGCGGCATATCGATCTGCCTTTGCGTCCTGAAAAACTCTGGAAACTCATGCAGGAGACTTGAACAATGACCCCCTTTGATTACCACGCACCCAAAACTCTGAGAAGCGCGATGCGTCTGGTGCAGGCGTTCGGCGATGATGCCAAAGTACTGGCGGGCGGTCACAGTCTGATTCCGTCTATGAAATTGCGTCTTGCTGCGCCTTCGGTCGTTATTGACCTGAGCGGCATAGCTGGCTTAAAAAGAGTGACTGCGGGCAATGAGACCATTACCATTGGTGCTCTGGCCACGCATTATGCTGTGGAAAGCCATCGCTT
>JAGWBW010000401.1:524-1351 GCA_021295695.1 Candidatus Latescibacterota bacterium | reverse complement strand
ATTGGCGATGCGCAGGTGCGGAATCGAGGTACTGTGGGCGGGAGTATTGCCCATGCCGATCCGGCTGCGGATTGGCCGGCGACCATGCTCGCCCTCGATGCACAATTCGATATTGGTGGGCCAGATGGTGAACGCGCGGTTGCTGCGTCTGATTTTTTTGTGGATCTCTTTATTACAGATTTGCAACCCGGCGAGGTCCTCACGGGTATTCGCATTGCCACGCCGCCCGAGAATTCGGGTGGTGCGTATGTCAAGATGCGACAATCTGCGTCCGGTTTTGCTCTTGCAGGCGTTGCGGCTCAAGTCACTTTGGATGATGCGGGCAACTGCGCTTCTGTGGCTGTGGGTGTTACTGGTGTTGCGCCTGCGGCATACCGCGCACATGCGGTCGAAGATGCGCTTGTGGGACAGGGTATTGACGCTGTTGCGGCTGATGGCGTGGAAGAGTTTCAGGAAGATCACCACGCTTCAGGCGATTACCGCGCCCATTTGGCTCGCGTGTTTACACAACGGGCGTTGAGCCAGGCAATTGAACGCGCAGCTTGATTTTACGCCCCCCTTCTCTTTCGGGGAAGGGGGGCGTGTTTTTTATAGCTTCTAAGGAGGCGTTTTGAAACTCTCCGGTACACATACTATTGGCACTGCTGTTGAACGCACTTTTGAGTTGCTTGTCGATCCCGAGGTGCTCGCTCGTTGTATGCCCGGTTGCGATAAGCTGGAACACAGGGCAGAGGGCGTTTACGATATGGCTGTTTCCGCAGGGATTGGTCCTGTTCGCGGCAAATACACGGGTAGTGTCACGCTTTCAGATATTCAACCGCCCGAGC
>JAGWBW010000401.1:0-517 GCA_021295695.1 Candidatus Latescibacterota bacterium | reverse complement strand
CGATATCAAGGGCACGACGGGATTCGTCAAGGGGCAGGGCGTTGTGGAACTCGCCCCTGAAGGCGAGAATACGCAGATTTCGTTTGAGGGCGATGTGCAAATCGGTGGGCCAATCGCCGCTGTGGGACAGCGCATGCACGCCAGCGCTGCCCGTTTGATGACGCGGCAACTCTTTGGCGCGATTGACGCGGAGGCGCGTGCGTCCGAAGGATAGGAAGTCAAACTTTTCGAGAGCTGTATAAAATGTCATTTATTGATTGGGATAAGTATCCCGCTAATGAAGTAGCGCCTGGCGTGCGCATTCGGACGCCTTATGGCGAAAATTTGATGCTCTCTCGCGTTGAATTTGATGCGGGTGCTGTCGTGCCGATGCACAGTCATCCCCATGAGCAGGGGGGTATGATGCTTGAGGGAAAGATGAAGTTCACGATTGATGGTGAGACCCGCACGGTAGAACCCGGCGAAGCTTTTCTGATTCCCGCCCATGTGCCACACCGGGCTGAGGCAGTAGATGGTC
>JAGWBW010000400.1:525-2633 GCA_021295695.1 Candidatus Latescibacterota bacterium | reverse complement strand
GCCCAAAACGAAGACCCCGCGGGAAATCCACACGGGGCTGAAAACACGAATCCATCCTCAGGCTTCTATTCATCTTACCTACTCCTCAATGAACCCGACATACTCAGGCATAGGCATCATTTGTTCACTTAGCCCGTTTCCATTTTTGTATGGATCCATCGCGTTTGTGGATGACGACATCCTTACCTTTCGAAATCTTGCCTGCGCTTTGAAGCTTTGGAATTCCCTTCCTTCTTGACTGCCCAACCATCTTTTCGTGAGATGACATGCACTCTTTTGCCATTGGTTGCTTGTGAATTTCTTGCCATGGCAGGTCCTTTCTTATCCTCGTAGGTGCTTATCTAAGTCTCCTGACAATATATCAAAATGTGTAGATAAACGAAAGCGATTAGCCTCAGTTTTTTGTCTTTTGAATTTTACGTTTTTTGTCTCGCAGTGATGTACGGCAATTCTGAGATATTGGGGTGGGGACCTTGCATTTCCGCAAGGTCATTGATTGATGCCTTCGTCTTGATAGCCATTGCTATGGGTGCGAGGGCATCAGCGGCATTCCTGCCAACAGCTAATCCTCCGATCACTCGCCCTTCATTGTCCCACGCAACTCTAATAAATCCTTCCAATTCGCTATTTATATGTGAAAGAATAGTTGCTCGAAAGGGCACTGAAGCGGATTGAACGGAGCCATCATCTCTTTGTATTGTTCCCACTTTGGCGACCTGGGGATTAAGCCCGAAGGAGATTACTGTGCTTTTGTAATCGAAAGGCGATGTCTGCCTTTTCGCAGCGTGTAATCCGGCTACTCTTGCTTGTCGACCAAACCGGATCGCATCACCTGCGACATAGATGTTGGAGATATTCGTGCGCCCAAATTTATCCGGTTCCAGAAGGCCCCGGCTATTGACCTCTATGCCTGCTGCCTGGAGATTGAGGGATCCCAAATTGGGCCTATGCCCAAGATTGACGAACGCCATTTCAGCTTCGATTTTTGAGCCGTTCTGAATTACCGATATCGCATCATGACTGCGTTTAATGCTCTCAATAGGTGGTCCGGCCTGATGAGAAATTCATCTGCCTCTGTCCCAAAACCAGACCTGGGACCGCCAGCCAAAACTATCCAGGTTATATGAACACCAAGACGGCTGAATATCTCGACAAACTCAAACCCAATAGGACCGTCACCCACGACGATGATTGATTTTGGTAGGGTCTTCATCTGATCTATTGTGCTTGGGGAAAATACCCTCTCGCCGTCAGGCTCAAATCCAGATGGAAAATTAGGGATAGCTCCGGAAGCAATGATGATGGCATTAGCAGCCAGTTCTCGCCGACCAGTATTACTCGTTATTTGTACCTGGTTTGGGGAAGTGAATGATGCACGACCAATTGAAATTTGAATACGTTTCTGGTTGAGTTCTTGCGTAACGTAATTTTTCCAACTACTGGCAACCCGGTCAGTGTGAGTAGCAATCAGGTCCAGATCAAACGCCCCAGCTTTGGAGGTGGTTCGCAACAATGGAGACTGTTCCATTATCTCCATCTGGTCGAGCGCAGTCAGCCACACGCGACTGGGCATCAGTTTTCCCCAATCGCCAACAGGCCCTTCGGAAATAATTACCACGCTGTCTGCATAGGGAGCAGCAGCAATCGCTGCTTCAACACCCGCGGGACCACCACCGATTACAATTATGTCATTTTTCAATGTTTCTTTTTTCATAAAGATTCCCTTGTGCGCGAGAGTTGCGGCCTATCACTGTGATCGGCTCGGCCATTCCTATACAGACATTGCCACTCACAAGGTTCCAGTCACTGTGACCACTCTCGACGATGCCTCGCGTCTGGCACGGCGTGTCCCCTCCAACCGTCGGAGATTTGTCAACATCATCGGCGCAACGGTTGCCCTGAACAAGAAACCTTTTGGCATTATGCAGGCGCAAGGCGGGATAAGCCCCTGGCTTCTTCCAGGAATTGCTGCGGAGGATGTTCCCGACGATTACATGTTCCACGCCATCGCTTGCGTTAATGCCCCACTTGCCATTCTCTGAGCACACATTGTTGCTGATGATGTTGTGATGATCCTCCCCATGCCCCACGCCGCCGATGCCACTGTA
>JAGWBW010000400.1:0-449 GCA_021295695.1 Candidatus Latescibacterota bacterium | reverse complement strand
CCAGATGCTGCGTTCTATACCAGTGCCGGGGTGGTATCCGTGTCCGCGACAAAAGCGAACCTGACAGTGGGTGACCTGCACATCCGAGCCGCCCTGCACGCTGATGCCGTCGCTCGGCCAGTTGATGACCGCTACATTCTGGATGCGTACACCTCTACAGTGGACAGTGTGTACAGCGCTGTAAGTGAAGTCTTGCCACCAGCGCCCTTTGGGATCTCTTGACCCGCGCAGCGTCAGATCGCGCAGGCTCACGTCATTTCTACTGACAGCGGTAATGCCCGGGAAGAGGCCGACGACCTGGGCTCCCTCTTTTACCCTCAGCCCTCTGTTCAGTGGCTCGCTCAAGCGAATGAGGTTGCCCTTCACCGACCTCACCAGCGCGTGGGTCCCATCCCACCATTGGCGAGGACGGTCGGTCAACCCGACGCCATCGTCTGCTGCGAAGGGCA
>JAGWBW010000399.1:1631-2095 GCA_021295695.1 Candidatus Latescibacterota bacterium | reverse complement strand
TTATCGCGAAACTGGCTTTTGTCCAGAGCCTCGAGAAGCAACCCGATTTCGCTATCTACTTTCTCGACCAGGCGGTGGTGTTGCCACATCAGGTATCGCCACTGAATCTCGGACCAATGGCGCACTTTTCGCAGAATCGGCCAGTGGATCAGGCACTCGTCCATCCTGCGCGCTACCTTGTGGACCACAGTCTCGCGTTCGTCGTAATGAAAATTCGACGGCAATGGCGGCAGGTCCTCTTCGCTCAATATTCCCTGCGCGATGGGGTCCGGGATGGTCTTCTCTTCGTGGTCGTGTTCGCATTGACAGATATCATGCGGATTTACATAAGGCACCTGCAGGAAGAAGGGGTCCGAATCTTCGTATCGACTCAGGAAATCAATCGCGGCATGCGTAATTGCCCCATCGTAGTACTCGCCACCACCAGCGCCAATCGGGCGATTACCAATATAAAGAAGTTGAAA
>JAGWBW010000399.1:0-1336 GCA_021295695.1 Candidatus Latescibacterota bacterium | reverse complement strand
ATATTCGGCCGATCAGGCATTTTCGCCTCCTGTCGGGATTAAGGTTTGATACAAAGTGGTCGCGATAAGCACCCTGCCACGCGCATCCAGCCACCAATAAGAAGGTGTCATCCCTTCTGCAATAAGGGCATATCCCGTAAGTGCAACCGAATCGCTGTCCAACTGCAAATCGTACGACTCAAGAAAACGAACTTGCCCATTATTTCGGACTTTTTCAAGATCCTCCAGAATCGTCAAGCGCTGTGCCTCGCCAGAATCCCGCAAGCCGTCTGCAAGTGCAGGAATCACGTCAAACAGCGTCCAATTGCAGGTCAGTGGTGCGGATAAATCAGCCGACCCCGCCTGCAAGTCCAGTCCATTGGTCGTAAGAAAAACAGAGCCGTTCTCCTCCAGGCGTCCGTCGCAGGCAAATGCCTTGTAGCCGTCTCCCGCGCAGTTCTCTACTTGCACAGACCAGGTACCGGTCAACGTGCGGAATGTATCTCTATTGGATGTAAATTGCATATCCATAAGTTCTCCGCTCGCGACATTTCTGTACACAACGGAATAGTTCAGGCGATTCTCATCTTCAACCATCCGACGAATCACCACCTCGCCCACGGACAGGTCATCGCCGTCTGCCGGACCTTTATAGCCGCGCCTGAAGTTGGGGAGAATCGTATAGCGGGTGACTTCGCCTCCGTGATCTCCGGAGGTAGTCGTTGTCAACGTCCCCTTTACCAGAGAGCGAAGCTGTTGCGCGAAATCTGGAGACTGCCCCTGCCCCGCTCTATCGTGGTTGAAAGACCAATGTAGATTCGTTGTTTCACTCACTATCTTATCCTCCAGTACGATATGTTAATCTAATAGCTCAAACCATGGCCAAACGGAAACAGCGTGTCTGCTTTGTCGTATCCCGGTGCGTCTGGATCCTGTTTCACGACCGCCTTTGCATTTTTAGCCAGAGCAAATGGCAGCTTTAAATGGTCTTACATATTCTTACCAAAATCGTAGTGCGGATCACCACCGCCTTCCTGGGGACCGCCACCGGGAAAGTGCTTCATTGTCAGCGCAGTCATACCCTCCAATGTATTAAGGGGCGTGTATATGCCCGACATATCTCGATAGACTTTTAAATGATGTAGTCGTAATTTATATCGCTACGCAGCCTTTCCAGAGCATCAAAAAAACATGCGCCCAATATTATAACACCCTTCAGGAGAGCGTCACTGTGCAAATTACAGATGTAAAAACAACTGTCCTGTCGATGCCCCATCTGAAAGGCATCCAGGATGCCACCATTCGTCACCTTGAACAGGGCAGAACGCAGTGCTTTGTCCACATCGTCACCGATGAG
>JAGWBW010000139.1 GCA_021295695.1 Candidatus Latescibacterota bacterium | reverse complement strand
CCGAGCAGCTCGATATTCTCGTTCGGACTGAGGAGGATGAGCGCCACGAACCTATGCCCCGTCCCGAGGTTCTCTCACAAGGTTGTATCGTGGTTTCTTCTCAGGGACCTCATATTCTCTATGTTTCGCATCTGGATGAGCCGGGCGAGATTGTTCACGCCTATCTCGATGCAAAGGGCGTCTGGGAGCGAGAGTCCATTGATGCGGGTTTTTCAGATCACCGGCCTACGGGATGCCGCGGTGCATTTAGCGTGGATGAAGCGGGTGCTCTTTATGCTTTGCTCGAGCTTCAGCCTCTCGGCAAGGGCTGGAATGATGGCAAACCCACGCGTGGATTAAATTGGGAGACAGAGGACAAGCGCCTGGTCTGGTTGACTTTGAACGAGGGGGATAGGGATTGGAAGACACGGCTTGCGTTGCCGCAGGGTACGATTTTTAACGAGGCGAATTTGGAACGGCCTACTGGTGCCAATACCATTTCCGGGGGACAATATCCACCTTTTGTTTTTTTTGATGGGGAGTCTCGTTATCCGGATAAAGAAATAGGCGAGGTGATCAATAATCGCGTGTTTTTTTGTGGTTAAAAATAAAAAAAGGACATCCAATAGGATGCCCTTTTTTTTGAAAGACTGACCGCTTAATACATTCCACCGCCCGGAGGTGCGGGGGGTGCTGGTGGCTCGGGTTCGGGTATATCGGCCACCAGTGCTTCGGTCGTCAATAACAGACTGGCTATCGAAGCGGCGTTTTCGAGTGCAGACCGCGTGACTTTGGTCGGGTCGGGCACGCCGGCTTGAATCATGTCTTCATAGGTATCCGAATCGGCATTATAGCCCAAATTGCCGTCGCCAGCGGCGACTTTTTGTACGACCAGCGCACCTTCAACGCCGGCATTATTGGCGATCTGGCGCAATGGCTCTTCCAGTGCCCGGCACACGATATCCACGCCGGTTTTTTCGTCACCGTCGGCATTTTCGCGCGTTTCGTCCAGGCCAGCCGCGGCGCGAATGAATGCGACGCCACCGCCGGGAACTATGCCTTCTTCAACCGCGGCGCGCGTGGCGTGAAGCGCGTCTTCAACGCGGGCCTTTTTTTCTTTCATTTCGGTCTCTGTGGCAGCGCCCACATTGATCACGGCTACACCGCCAGCCAGTTTGGCCAGGCGTTCTTGCAATTTTTCCTGGTCGTAATCAGATGTGGTTTCGTCGATCTGCCGGCGAATTTGTCCAACGCGCCCCTGGATATCGGCACTATTACCGCCGCCTTCGACAATGGTTGTGTTGTCTTTGTCAATGGTGATGCGTTTGGCTTCACCGAGGTCTGCGGAGGTGGCATTTTCCAGCTTAAAGCCCGCATCTTCGGACAAGACGCGACCACCTGTTAAGATGGCGATGTCTTCCAGCATTTCCGTGCGACGGTCGCCAAAGCCAGGGGCTTTTACGGCGGCGACTTTCAGCGTGCCGCGCACTTTGTTCACGACCAGTGTGGCAAGGGCTTCGCCTTCGATATCTTCGGCAATAATCATCAAGGGCTTGCCCGTTTGTGCAATTTTTTCCAGTACGGGAAGCAGGTCGCGCATTGCCGAGATTTTCTTGTCGTGAATCAAAATATAAGCGTCTTCCAGAATAGCTTCCATGTTGTCGGCGTCGGTGACAAAATAAGGCGACACATATCCGCGGTCAAACTGCATGCCTTCTACCACGTCCAGCGTGGTTTCAATGCTGCGGGCTTCTTCGACAGTGATCACGCCGTCTTTGCCCACTTTTTCCATGGCATCGGCAATCAAATCGCCAATGGCTTTGTCGTTGTTGGCCGAGGTGGTCGCAACCTGTGCGATATCTGAGCGCCCCGCCACTGGTTTGCTCATGTCATGTACCAAATTGACAGAGGTCGCAACGGCTTTGTCAATCCCGCGCTTGAGATCCATGGGATTGGCACCGGCTGTTACGTTGCGCAAACCCTGGTGGAAGATCGACTGGGCGAGCACGGTTGCTGTGGTTGTGCCATCGCCGGCTACATCAGAAGTCTTGGAAGCAACTTCCTTGACCATCTGAGCACCCATGTTTTCATAAGGGTCTTCCAATTCAATTTCTTTGGCTACCGTAACACCATCTTTGGTCACTGTGGGCGAACCAAATTTTTTGTCCAGTACAACATTGCGACCCTTGGGTCCCAGCGTTACTTTCACCGTATCGGACAACTGATCAACACCTCGTTTGAGGGCTTCGCGAGCTGCAACATCAAATTCGAGTTGCTTGGCCATTATTATCCTCCTGATTAAAACTTGTGCCGCTTTAATGCGGTATTATGCAATGATCGCTAAAATATCGCCTTCGGGCATAATGAGATAGTCTTCATCGTCCAGACGGACTTCTGTGCCCGAATACTTGCCATAAAGCACCGTGTCGCCGGACGCGACCGACAATGCAATCCGGTTACCCGAATCGTCGAGCTTGCCATCGCCAACGGCCACAATTTCGCCCCGCTGGGGTTTTTCTTTTGCCGTATCGGGAATGATAATGCCACCCTTGACCTGCTCGTCTTCTTCACCAGGTTTGACCAGCACGCGATCCCCGAGGGGTTTCACCTTCGCCATTGTTATAGCCTCCTTATGCGAGGTGGAGTGAAAATAAACGGATTGTTGTTTTAGCACTCTCGTCTGTCGAGTGCTAATAGGGCGGAGAATATATCAAAGACCTTTCAGGAGCGCAAGAAAAAATAAAAAAATGGGACGATCTCGTTGGAGATTGTCCCATAAATTGGATTGCGGCTTTAAGCATGCCGCGATGACGGACCCCGCCCGGTTTCTCTATTTCGCGTTGTAAAGCGCCTGAAAAGCGTTTATGTGATCGCGTAAGGTCTGCGCGTTTTTCGGGTCTGTGGTTTGTTTGCACAGCATCGCCGTGCGAATAATTTTGTGCAATGCCATTAGTTTTTCGGTATAGGCTTTCATAGCTGCGGCATCCCCTTCAGCGGGTTCTGTGATCCGTTGTGCCAGGAAATATTGTGCTACAATGTCGCGAATCTGATCGGCATGGTGCTCTTTGTTGACGACCCACCGCACGATCTGGTTGTAATTTTTTTCGCTTTCTCCCGACAATTTGTTGATTTCATTCATCGACTTTTCAATGGTGGTCGCGTTTTCCAATAGCGCGTCAAACCGACCCTCATCGCCATAGATCCCACACGGTATCTCGCAGTGCGCCCCGACCAGCGCGGGAAGAAGGAATACGCTCAGCAAAGAAATGGTAAAATGTTTCATTTTGATCTCCTTGTAAAAATTTTAACCTGAACTGGATTGACATTCGAATATAATACATATCCCCGCGGATTCAAAACCCCCACATTCGCAATGTCGCATCGGTTTTGATATCTACACCGTTCTTGCGGAGCTGATCGCGACTGTCCAATAAAAATCGTTTGACGACCTCAATGCCGACGACAATGCCCAAACCGGGTTCCACTACTTCGCGCTCTTCAACTGAGATTTGACTGAGCAAATCGGGCGATAATACCGCACCTTCGTTCAACATTCGGTTGGGCACCAGCAAGCGGAAAGTTTCTGTTATCGCTCCCCGACAAAGGCCCACGAGTTCAAAATTGGGCAGACCATCTCGCACGGCAACCACAGGTCCGCCACTGTAGCCTGCACGGATGGCAGCATCGACAAAAAATCGATCAGGGTCCTCGTCTAAACTCACTGTGCCCGCAGTGAGGCGCATCTTGCTTTTAGGATGGCCTGCGATATAGACAAAATTGCCCCATTGCAGGTCTGATGTTTTACCCAGCCGCATAAAAAAAGGCACTGGTTTTCTCATCAGATGGGGAATATTGAGTTTGAGCAAAGATAGGTCTGCTTCGGGGTCGAGGCGCAAGATTTTCGCAGAGATGCTTTCACCATCGCGATTGACCACGTGCAATGCGGAGCTGATTTTAATGGAAATCCGTTCGAGAACTTTTGTTTCCAGGCCCCGCACATCCCGCATAAAATACCGAATCGTATCCGGTGCTGTTACCAGATGTGCATTTGTCAGGGCAATTGCCACATTGTATTGATTGGTCGCGATTTGTCGCGCAACCACAAGCGCGGTGCCCACTTTGGAATAAGAATCGACGGTTTCGCGGATACCATCTCGCGCCAGCCGATAGCCCGTTGGGCTGGTTTCATCTGTTAGAGGCAAAGGGAGCAAGAAACCCCTGTCATTTCTCATATTATGTGTGTAAAACACATTGGCATATTGGGGCGTCCACACGACTTTTACGGTGGAGATAAATAGGGTTTCAAATCCCGCCTGGGCATCACCTCGCCCAACGGGTACGCGATAATCGTATTCCCCGTCGGGTGCCAGAACATATTGCGCGGCGCACCCCCCAAAGCACAAGAGAGCTATTGTGATTAGCCGGTAGAGGTTTTGCATTGCTTTTTCGCGCCCTTTCCGTATATTTTCCCTGAGTTTTACCCACAGCAGTATAATAATTTCGCTCGTGCACCGCCACCATATCTCCCGCCTGTTTGTCTGCCATTGGCTCCTATAAAAAATATGTCTGTCTCTCGCGATCAAGTACTGAATTTTGTGCGTCAACAACATAGGCGTCCGCTCAAAATCAGGGAACTTGCTCGCGCTCTTCGCGTCTCCGATCGGGCTTATTCGGATTTTCGCCGCCTGATTCGCCGCCTGGTGCGTGATGGTGACCTCGTAAAGTTGCGCCACAGCCGTTACGGCATTCCGTCTGATCACAATCTCGTTGTTGGTCGCATCAGTATCCAGACCAGTGGATATGGCCTGCTTGCGCCCGAAGATGGGGGCGCAGATATTTTTATTGGCGCGAGATACATGAAGCGTGCGCGACACGGCGATCGCGCTGTGGCGCGCCTCACGCGCAAGGCACAGGGCAGCGACCGCGCAGAAGGCGAGTTGGTTCGCATTGTCGAACGCGCCGAGCAAACAATGGTAGGCACGTATGTGGAAAATGACGGCATTTCTCTTGTCATCTCCGATGATCCGCGCATCCGCGCACGCGTTCATATTCCCGATGACCTGACCTGTGGAGCTAAGGCGGGGCAAAAGGTCGTTGTCAGCCTCAAATATTCCTCACCCAATGCCCATCCCGATGGGCGGATTGTCGAAGTGTTGGGCAATGCGGACGATGCGGGTATTGAAACCCTTATCCTTATTAAAAAACGCGGTCTTCCACTCGATTTTCCCCATCATGTTCTCGAAGCTACAGAGGCGATTCCAGAAGGTATTTCCACAGAGGAAATTGACCGTCGCCTCGATTTGCGCGATCTGATCTGTTTTACCATTGATCCGGCCGATGCGCGCGATCACGACGATGCCGTGTCGCTCCAGGTTCTCGATGATCAGACCTATTGTCTGGGTATTCACATTGCCGATGTCAGTCACTATGTTCCCGAAGGCTCGCCCCTCGACCACGAAGCCCTCACACGCGGCAGCAGCGTGTATTTGCCCGATCGCGTTATCCCTATGTTGCCGGAAAAGCTCTCCGCAAATATCTGTTCTTTACAGCCCCGCGAAGATCGCCTTGCGCTGAGTATTCTGGCGTATATCACCCCCGAAGGCGAGCTGATTGACGCTCAGATTGCAGAGACGGTAATACGCAGCCGCGCGAGCCTGTCTTATGGAGAGGTTCAGCAAGTGCTCGACCGAGATTCGCGTACAATTCACGAGAATCCAGCCGAACCGTATGCCGATATTCTCATGCATATGGAGGCTCTGAGAAGTTGTCTGACAGAGAAACGCATGGCAAGGGGTACGATCGACTTTGAGATTCCCGAACCTCATATTATTCTCAACGATCAGGGCCATCCCATTCAGATTCGCGCCCGCGCCCGTCTAAATAGTCATCGCCTCATTGAAGAATTTATGCTCCTGGCCAATGAGATTGTCGCGCGGCGCATGGCCGATGGCGGCATCCCGATTCTCTATCGCGTCCACGAACCGCCCGACGGTGAAAAACTCGCCGCATTTTGCGACCTGGCAAAAACACTGGGGTATCGCCTTTCAAATCCCTCGCGGATAGATAGCATCCAGGCGTTTCTCGCAAATTTTAAGGATGAGCCTATCGGTCATATTTTGAGCCATCGCCTGTTGCGTTCGATGAAGAAGGCTGTGTACACGCCGATCAACGTCGGTCATTTTGGTTTGGCTTGCGATACTTATACGCATTTCACATCGCCGATTCGTCGCTACCCCGATTTGATTCTTCACCGCATCTTGCGCGATGCGATCAACGACGCGGTCACGCCCGGGCAGATGGCGCGCCGGGCACGTCGGTTACCCGATATTGGCGATCTGGCAACGCAACGCGAAATCGGCGCACAACAAGCCGAGTGGGATGCTATTCGGCTCATGCAAATTCTCTATTTGAAAGACAAAATAGGCGAGTGTTTTGATGCCGTTATTGTCGATGTGCGTTCTATCGGTTTTTTTGTTCAACTCAATGATGTACTCATCGAGGGTCTGGTTCACGTAAAATATCTCTACGATGATTATTATATTTACCACGAGTTGCAAGGTGCTCTCATTGGCGAATCCACTGGAACGATTTTCCGACTCGGAGATTCGGTTCAAGTACAACTCGCACAACTCGACCGGCAACGCCTGCGGATAGACTTTCACCTTTTGTCACATACGCAAAATGTTCGCTCCAAAAGGCGCGGGCGAAGATAAACGCAATTTTGAACCTTTTGGGCGTTCAAACATTAAAAAATAATGGATTGGCTTTAAAGCGATTAGTTCCCCACCCATCCTGGACTCATTGCGGCATGGTGTTAGCCGCCACGCCGCACGCGAAGCATGGCGTAAGCCCACGCACAACGCCAGTAATCCAGTCTGTCAAATAAGAACAACACAGGACATATCATGTTTTTCCGAGCAAGTTTTGTCGCGCTTTTACTTTTTGCGCTCCAAACCGCCTGGGGTGCCAATACGAAGGATCTGCTTGAGGCAGACCGATTGGGCAAACACCTCAAGGCGAGGGGCGATCAGAAAGAACATATTGCCAAACACGTCTCCGCACTTCGCGATATCGTGATTGAATATCAAACCGAACGCGCTCGCCGTACCAATGAAGCCCTTTTGTGGCAGGGCCATATTCCCAAGCTCAAAGATCTGAAAAGTCTGCGCGAAAGTGCTAATGACAGCGCCAGTGCCGTGTTTGATACGCTCAAAATAGTGCTTGATAGCAAGCAAATTGAACGCCTGGATAAACTCATTGGCAAAGGCGATGTTTTTGCCGTTCCCATCGCGCAACATCCCTATTACCACGTTCAAAATTCCCCGCTTTTTCCCGAATTTTCAGGGCGAAACGAAGTCTATAAACTCACCCTGCCTTCAAAGCCCGATCCGGATAATACCTGGACATATCCCCAATTGCTCAAAGTATGGACTGTGCGCAGCTTTATTCCCACGGTGCGTCCCATAGACAATTTGCCACAAGCGCCGAGCATTGCCGCGCATCCCGATTTGCAATTCCGCGAGTTGACCAATTCTGACCGCCATCGCATCGTGCGTTCTCCGCTGCTCATCTCAGCCACGCTATATGTTCCCGATCTCGTGCGTTCAGAATTTGACATGTTGCAGACCCACTACGGTCCCGATAGCATTTCTGCCCACACGTGGGAAGACTATGCCAGCCAAAATCGACTCGATGACGATATTCAAATTCGCTTAAAATTCAATACTGTTTACGACAAAGTGTATCTCGATCTCAGTCGTTGGACAATTTACCTTGAAGACAGCGAAGAAATCGGGTATGAACCCGACAAAATTGAAGAGCGGGCATTTTATCCGCTCGAAGCACTCCGGGTTTCTGTACCGGGCAGAGAAATGGAAGTCACAGATGTGTTTGGCACGTATATTTCTCCCACTTATACGTCCGGTGAAAAAGTGCGCTATTTTGCAGAACCCCCCATGAATATTACTTATGTAGGAAATGAAAAATTGCTTATACTCTATTTTTCTGCGCACACTGTTATGAAAACACCGGTTGTTTCAGATCGCACAAAGTACATCAAACTCATCGTGCAGTCTCACGAAACCGATTATGGCCGCAGCGAACTGATGTGGGAGTTCAAAAAACCCAAATCAAAAATTCGCCCACATAGGGATTGAGATTATGCGTTACACATTTTTTTGTTTGCTCACATTGCTCATCGGCTGTGCAACAGCGCAACAACCGCAAATTAGCTTACGCTCTGTACCCAAAAAAACACCTCCTCACCCTCAGGCTGTCACGCACTTTTTGCGGGCGCGATTTGCAGAAGCTACAGGCCAACGCGATCAGGCTATTTCCGAACTGCGAGCGGCTGTGCAATACGACTCGACCTCTGCGACGCTTTACAGCGCACTGGCTCGCAATCTCAATGCTGTTCGGCGGTTTCAAGATGCGGTCAAACCCGCGCGGCGAGCCGTTCAAATTGATCCCGAAAATGTGCAAAACCGCTGGCTCTATTATCACGCCCTCAGCCAGGGGCGGGACACCACCGCAGCTGTTGACCAGCTAAATACTATTGTGCGGCTCGCGCCGCGAGACATGAGTGCTTATAATCAACTTCTCCAAATTTACAATGCCCGGGGGCAGCACAGCAAAGTCATAACGGTGCTCGATAGCATTGTTGCTATCCCAGGACAGGGCACGCGCGCAAAGCTCTTTGCGGCTGAAAACTACCACCGGCTGCGCGCGTTTGACAAAGCAGAGCAAATTTATCGCGATATCCTCGAAGAAGATCCCAATAACGACGATCTCCTTTTTCAACTGGGCATAACACAACTCTCTCGGGGCGATACACTCTCTGCCGAACAATATTTTCGGCAGATAATTGCGCTGCAAGATTATAGTGTTAACAAGCAAACAGTCCCTGTTTGGGTTCAATTAGTACACATTTATACCCACACAGACCATCTAAATCGCCTCCTTGAAGAACCAGATCTCCGTTTGGTCAATCGGTTGGGCAATGTGCTCCTCAGAATGGTGAGGGGCCGTCACGATCACGACGAGAAAATGCTATTTGCCGATATGGCCGAACGCGTTCTCAATCACCAGTTGCAAACCAATCCCGAAAATCAGACCCTGCTGGGCACAAAAGCTCGTCTGTTGCTCGATGCCAATCGTACGGCTGAGGCGCGCAAAACCTATCGCCACGCCAACTCTCAGGGTGAAAAAATCGAATATCATCTCGGCATTGCCCGTTCGTACAGGATCGAAGAAAACTGGGCAAGCGCGCAACAAATTCTGGAAAATCTCCATCGGGATACGCGCCCTGAAAGCGAGTATTACGATCAAATTGCGTTTGATCTCGCCCGCGTTTATCTGCGCCAAAACGAAATTACCAGTGCGCGCGATATCTACCAACAGGCTGTTGATACGAGGCCAGGACACACGGGTTTTCGCTACGAACTGGCGCGTACATATCTTTTTGATCGCAACTGGGAAAAAGCCATTCCCTTGCTGGAGCCACTCGTCGCCGATACGGAAGATAATCCCGAATTTCTCGAGCATGTGCTCTTTGATCTGGGGCGCAGCCTTGAACGGGCGGGACAGTTCGATGGCGCGGTCGCCATATTTCAACGCCTTTTGGCACTGGATCAGGATCACGCAGAGGCCAGCAATTATTTGGGGTATATGCTCGCCGAGCGTGGAGAACGTCTTACCGAAGCAAAAAAGTTAATTGAACGCGCCCTGAAAATTGACCCTGAGAACGGTGCTTATCTCGATAGTCTCGGCTGGGTCTATTATCAGCTCAAACAGTATGAAAACGCCGCGCGCTGGCTGGACCGCGCACTTGCTGTAGAGGAAGAAACCCTTCGCCAAACCGATCCCAATTCTCCGATTGTAGATGGCTTGCGCGAAAATCTTGCGGTTATTCACGAGCACGCGGGAGACGCAGCGCAAAAAATGGGCGATTTCTCCCGCGCAAGTCACCATTATGAACGCGCTATAGAATTTGATCCCGATAACCAGACCCTGCGGGAAAAATTCAAAAATCTCTCCAAAGACGACAGTTCTTTGAATGAATAGGCGAATAATCCGCAGAAAAAAACGCGAGTAATTTGAGCGTTTTTCGCAGATGAAGAGCGAATCAACGAATAGACGGAGCGGTGTACAACTGGCCGTTCCCCAGGCCAGTTCATCAACGAATCCCGCCCTGCCACCCCAAATGCTCAATGCACAATCATAGATTCCTACTTATCCTTTTTTTTCTCACCGCTGGTTGTGCCGTCAATCGTCCTGCCCTTTTGCCGCCCATTACCTCTTCAGCCGAATTTTTCCGTCTCACCGCTACCCGCTACGACAGCCTGTACAATCAGGAGGTTCGCGCCAGTATTGATCTCACTATCGATGGGGTGCGCGAACGCAGGGCTTCTGCACTTGTGCGCTACCGATCACCTTCGGATCTCAAGCTCGTCGTTGGCGGTTTTGGTACTGTGGCTATGGCCGCGCGTGCCCAAAACGATACGCTACACGTTCACCTGCCTCGAGAAAACCGCTATCTCGTGGGTCATCCCGAAGACGTGCTCTACGTGCTTACGGATGTTGATCTGTCCTATTATGCGTATGATCGCGCCATTCTCGGATTGCCCAATCTCTCTCCTCTGGACGCTTCCCGCGTGGTGCGCTTTGAATCTGGAAAAAAAAATATTTTTCTCGAGTTGCAACACGACCTCTATTTGCGCCGTCTCTGGATTGAAGTGAGTACGGGTTTTTTGCGCGAAGAAAGAGTCTATAACGGCGATGGACAACTCGTCTCGGCGCGTCTCTTGTCCGATTATCGCAGCGAAAAAGGCTTTGCACTACCCCGTCGCATCGAGATTCAGCAAGGTGAGAATGTTATTCTTATCCAGGTAAAATCGCGTGTCGTCAATACGGGTCTGTCCGACGAAGACTTTGCTTTGCCTGTACCCAAAGACGCTACACGTCACGACATTCAACGGTGAATATCGTGACGCGGATAATAAAAAGAGCACTGATTTGCTATAATCAGTGCTCTTTTTATTTTGGGCTGGTATGCGCCTACTACTCCAATGTGCGAAGACTGATGGTAGGACCGAAAAAGAGGGCGTTGGCAAAGAGTTTTTGGGTGCCGTACCAATAGGCGCGGAAGGTGGGGTTGTCGAGCATGAGTATGACGCGGCCGTTGCCCTGTTTGGCGACGAGGGTGGATGCGGTTTCGGCGATGTAATTGTGGTTTTGTTCAGAAATATAACCTGCGAGTAAGGGCTGTTTGGTGTATTGCAAAGGGGTGGCATAAGGGTTGCCGAAAGACTGGCAGGCTATTGCTGCGATATCCGTAGGCGAGGGGATGGGTGCGGTCCAGGTGGACCTGAAAGATGGCGCCGCCAATAATCTGTGCCCCACGATCGCTGGGTGCGTCGATATAAGCCCTGGGTTCACTGTAATTTTCTCGATCTCGCTCGATGAATTGGGCACTGGCGAGTTTGGTATTGATGGCCCAGCGAACAGCACTGTTGAGGGCAATGAGTGTGGCGCAGCCACTGTTTTAAGGCGTTGACGCCAGTAGAGTCGAGGTCGCTATAAGACCCGCCTGCTGCAATTATTGTATTATAGCGATTGAGGTCTATGTCGCGCACATGGCCGGCATCTATGAGGCTGATAGCCATATTATAGCGCTGGTCTAACAGATGCCACACTTCACCGGCGTTATAGACATCGGTGCCTTTGCCAATTAAAAGGGCGATTTGAGGCATTTCGAGGGGGACAAACCCCGGGCTGCCCAGGTCAATACCACTGTCGGTTTGTCCGGTGGAGACGGCAAATACATCGAGGGCGTCTTCGCGTGCGATTGTTTGCATGAGGTTTTGAATTGTTTGTGGATCATTTTTTTGAATGCCCATGGGGATGAGTATGGTGCCGTAGTCAAATATATGCATATCCTCTGAGCCTGAGGGAATACGCATGCGGAACTGTCGCGAGGCTACTTTGGCTCTTATACCGGCTTTTTGCAGGCGGTAAAGGGCGCGAGGTGCGTAATGTCCGTTCCATTCAAAGAGGTACGCATAAGTATTGATCTCCGGATTGAATACAGACAGACGGCCTCGGGGAAATTGAGACGGCGGCAAGAGGTCGCCGATAAATTCCTGAGATGACGATTTGATCTCGACCAGGGGCATGTTAAATGATAGGGGTAATGTCCAGGCTGAGACATCGTAAAATAAGCTGTCGCGAAAGGTTGTGCGGCGTTCAAACAGGCTTGTGAGCAAGCGGTATTGCGGTTGCGCGGTGGGTATGATATAGGTCGAGCCGGGCGAGAAGGTCTGACCGCCGATGCGCATGGGGCGTGCGAGATCGTAAATTTGTATGTGATGCTGCTGGAGGATGTCGATAAAATGATGGGTGCGCGCTATGTCATCCGGGTCGCCAAAAACATAAGCTTTGATGGTGGCAGCTTCGGCTTCCCGGGATGCGGAGATATAAAAATCGCGCTGATGCGATAGCAGTTCGGTGCGCAGTTCACGGGCTGCCTGGAGCGCTGATAGGGCAGTTCTCACCTGATTGCGTATGGCAAAGGGAAATGAGATGGGTCCGTGAATGCTTTCTTGAATAAGTCCGCGTGCGCTGGCTTGCTCAAAGAGAAGGCCTATGCCGCCATTGAGGTCGGGATAGGTCGATCCTTTGCCGATGTAAAAGTCGTCGAATGACTCTTTTGTGTAATATAGTGTGCCGATTTCATCGAGCGCGCTGACGTGGCGTTTGGCGATTGCTGCGGTGAGTTCATAGGTGCGTGCTGGCGTGAGGGGATTGTTGCGCGAGGGTATGCCCGGTTGAAAAAAGTAAGTGGAATTGGTGTTCATTTCATGGTGGTCGGTGAGCATGTTGGGCTTCCAGGCGTGATATGTCTCAATTCGTCCCCTGCTTTCGGGATGCTGGATAAATACCCAGTCGCGGTTGAGATCAAACCAGTAGTGGTTAGTGCGTCCGCTCGGCCAGATTTCTCGATGTTCCCGGTGTTCGGGGTCGGTAACGAGGTGTTTGCTGCGGTGCATGTTTGCCCAGTGTGCAAAGCGGCTGAAGCCATCGGGATTGGATACGGGGTCGAGCAAGATGACGGCGTTGGCGAGGAGGTTGTCTATGGCAGGACCTTGCGCCGCCGATAGGTGATATGCAATCAATGGCGCGGCGTTGCCTCCGCTGGGTTCGTTGCCGTGGATGCTATATCCCATGTACACGACTACGGGCATTGTGTCCATGTCGAGCGCGGGCGACTGGTTCGGGTTTGTGAGCCGCCGATGTTGTCTCTGGATGGTTTCGAGATTTTGGTGGTTTTGTGGCGATGTGATGGTGAGCAACAATAGGGGGCGGACTATGCGGTCGGAGCGTTCGGCCAATGTGTGCATGTAGTTCACGATGAGATCGTGCCGCAGGTGCCAATCGCCAATCTGAAATCCGAAGAAGGCTTCGGGTGTGGGAATGTCGGGATTATAGGTGATGCCCTCGGGCAAGTAATAGCTGAGATCAACGCGAGCATGAGTTGGTGTATTCAAACCGATCAATGCGATGAGGATGATTAATAGGCGTGTCATTGTGTGCCTTGTTGTGGGGTGGATAAGTGCGCGTGTCTTTGTGATCGCGGCATTGTGTTGTAGGGACGGTCCCCGTGCCGTCCCGTGTTTCGTCATCTCTAACAATCAATAAAATATTATAAAAAGTCAAATGAGAAGGGTTGTTTAAAAAATAAATAAATTGGCATAAAAAATAAATTGCATTAAATATTGAAATATTTTATATTTTTGTGAAACTTTTTGTTCAAATATGGTGTATAAAATGAAAAAAAGGATCAATATGCGTAAAATTATTGAGAAATGCCCTGCCTGTCAGAACGACGTGATTGTCACTCGCGTTCGTTGCACGCGATGTGAATGTGAGGTTATTGGGGAGTTTCAGCCCACTATTTTTAATCGGCTGACGCCCGAAAATCTAACTTTTGTCGAGACATTTGTCCGATTGCGCGGCAATGTCAAAGAGATGACGCGCGAACTCCGCGTGCCCTATAGCACGATTCGCAACCATCTCGACGATGTGATCAGAGAACTCGGTTTTGCAACGGGAACACATTCCGAGGTGGAAGATTTGTCC
>JAGWBW010000398.1:1823-2586 GCA_021295695.1 Candidatus Latescibacterota bacterium | reverse complement strand
ATATCAAGCCAACGCCACAGAATTGAGCGATAAATTGTATGGACAGAAGTTCAAGTACCCTCATCATGCTTTTAATATGGTATATTGCGCCCTTAACGTGAATGTAAGGATCGCCTTTGGAGGCACATACACATGGAACGCACTGGGAGTTAAAAGTGTAAGTTTTGATCCAGGGAGGATGGGAATTGTGAAAAATATGTATCTTTATCTCAATGCTGGATCGCGGCTAACACCCTGCCGCGATGACAACAACAGCACAACGTCAATAATGATAGCGCGCCTGGAGAAAATCAATGCGCTCGTTGCTGACGGAATAGACAATTCGATGTTCGCGTGTCAAACGGCGAGACCAGGTATTGCGATCAAAGTATTTGAGTGGTTCTGGTTTGCCAATCCCTCTGAAAGGATCTCGCAGAATAGATTCCACAAGCGTCATAATGCGAAGGGCTATCTTGCGATCCGTTTGAACCCAATAGTGCAGGTCTGCACGAAATTCTGGATGGAAAACAGCATCGCGCATTATTATTTTAGCCCAACCTCTCGGCGCAAGTCGTCAATGGATTGGGCGGGTTCTGTACCGGCTTTTGCCCGGTTTAGTGCTGTTGCCAGTCGTTCCGCATTTTTGGGTGAACTGAGAATATGAGCGGTTTCTATGAGACTGGAAAGCTCAGATGCAGAAATCAAAGCGACATCTTCCTGTCCCGCACGGGTGATAATGACGTAATCACTGTCATCCGTCACATCTTTGCAAAGACTGGCGAGT
>JAGWBW010000398.1:1189-1664 GCA_021295695.1 Candidatus Latescibacterota bacterium | reverse complement strand
ATCCTTGTTTTTCTGACTACTGACCACTGATTGCTTGTTTTCTTCACCATTATTTTAAAGTCACACATGACGTAATATATAATGAATATACGGTTTTCGATGATGCGCATAAAGAAAATCGCGTCACGCATCCAACGTTTGCTCAAATGCCTCAAGGCTGGACACCTGGACCGCCGCACGGAGCAACTGCTTCAGACGTTGCAAATCGTCAATGACGACAATGCGAGCAGATAGAGGGTGTGTCTCGTGCATATCAAATCGAATCTCCAACACTTCGAGGATCGCTCCGATCGTGCTTCTTCTTTCACCTTGCTCAATGCCTTGCCCAATACCTTGCTCAATACCTTGCTCAATGCCTTCCTCTCTACCCTGCTCTCTGCCTTGCTCAATACCCAGTTGCTTAATGTATTGTGCAAACGATGATTCGCGCATAATGGCATCCATAAGACCCTCCTGTAATAGAATACGATTGATC
>JAGWBW010000398.1:0-1093 GCA_021295695.1 Candidatus Latescibacterota bacterium | reverse complement strand
CAGGCCGTTTCATCAACGGCACGAACGGAAACAAGCCCGAAGGTCCGCCATCAATAATATCCTGTCCCTCGATCTCACTGAGCCGAATCACTGTGTATTCTATCAAAACGCGACGGTCGAGAAAATCCTGAATATAATACCCCGGATCGCGCCGACCTGCGCTACGCCGTAAATAAATCACACTGGAATAAACCGGCAGGCCATGCTGCTCTATCGCACGTATAATATAGCCCGCCATGCGGAGCGGCATAGACGGTTCGTCAGTCGTTTGAAACTCGTGATGCACCAATGCCTCCCTGCCCGCGATATGGACGCGGATGAGGCTGTCCATGTGTCGTGTATCAACCGTGTTTTGCTCCGTATTGAGTATGTCGAGGACTTCTACATCGTCCTGTTCAAGTGTGAGTCGGATAAAATCTTTGGGATAGGTCTGGATCAGATCTTTGGAGACAGAGTCATATTCGGCCATGTGGAATGCCCTGGGTCTGATGGGTGAATTTTACACGCAACAGTCAGACCCTGAGCAAATATCGAGCCAACATCACAGAATTGAGCGATAAATTGTATGGACAGAAGCTCAAATACCCTCATCATGCTTTTAATATGGTGTATTGCGCCCTTAACCTGAATGTAGGGATCGCCTTTGGAGGCACATACACATGGAACGCGCTGGGAGTTAAAAGTGTACGTTTTGATCCATGAAGGATGGGAATTGTGAAAAATATGTATCTTTACCTCATCGTATCATCACTGGGATCACCGCAGCAGAAAGCCGCTCGCAATAACTTCAACGAGCGGCCTTTCCCACAGTTTACATATACTGGAATTAATGGCGTTGTGCTCCGCGTGACGACTAAAAACCTTCTGGATTACTGGCGTTGTGCCTGCGGCGTGGCGGCTAACAGCACGCCGCAATGACGGCGCAACCAACAACGACAGGCAAAAGGCGAAAACCGCTGGATCGCGGCTAACAGCACGCCGCGATGACAACATAAAGGCAACCCGTTTTATTACGAGTCGAGATGGGTCAAAGCAATCCATACCTCTTCATCCTGCTCCTCAAAACCATCCTCGAAACATCCAGAAGCGCGGC
>JAGWBW010000138.1 GCA_021295695.1 Candidatus Latescibacterota bacterium | reverse complement strand
ACGGCAAGTTGCACCGCATCCGACGAAAACGCTGCGCCTGTTGAGATGAGAATAGAACGCACTTTGCGAGCGGAAATTTCAGTTGATTGATCCTTTACCTTGACTTGAAACAATTCCCCTCGCCGACTTAAATATGCGCCGTAGGTGTTGAGCACGAGTTGCATTTTATCCTTAGTCCTTGTTCTGTTGGAAATACTGCTTCAAAGGCTTTCCATCTCCCCACACGCATGTGGATGAACCGAGTTTCCATCCTTATTTTTATGGATATAATTCTCGATATATAAGTGGCATCAGAACATTCTCAGAGCATCTTTTTCTATAAATTGACCGCCCAGATGATCGTCATATTCCATTTCACAAAATACGATGTCCTCGTTTTCCGGATCTCTGAATTCATTCTCTTTGACATACCACGCGGGCATTTTGAGTTCATACAGACGTCTGTCTCTGGGATTTTCGACCTCTAAGACTTCATCGCAAAAATCGCGAGGGATAACACTTACCTGAATATATTTTTCTAAACGAGTAGGATGCTGTTCATCATCTTTTAGAGGATCTAACATGCCACGAAAACGTCTTTGGTCATAATCAACCAGTCTGATAGAATCCTTAAAGTCCTGATGGACATCTATATGCTGGTTTTCGTACACTTTTTCGACAATATTTAAAAGTTGTTGCTCCGTAATATCATGGTCTTGATATTTCGAGAAAATATCGAAAGAACGTTCCAAAAGTCGTTCTTCGGGTTTCTGTTCTGTACGTGTGTCATCAAAGTAAATGCGATCTGATCCTGGTCCTGGCTGAAAAATGATCACTTGACCATTGCGCTCTCGTTTGCGGTTGATCCGACCTGCACGTTGTGCTACTGCATCTGGTGGCGCACACTCTGTAAACAAAATGTCGAAATCGATATCTAAAGCCACTTCAACCACTTGTGTTGCAATAACCAGAGAAGGATTTTCTTCAAGAATTTTCTTTTCCTTTTTTTGTCGATCTTTTAAGATAAATTTTGAGTGATAACAAACTGGATCAACGTCTTCTAACTGTTGTGTAATTTCCTGACAACGTGCAACTGTATTTACTACAACGAGAACACGTTTACCTTTGTTAGTCTGGTTGCGAATTTTTTGAAGATGGTTCAACAAATCATCATCAACGGTTTGGTAACGACTACGTGCGGCTTGAAGCAATTCCTGATCGCGGACAATCTCTACGGGTGCAGATTTCTCAAGCAACGATTGAAACATCTCAACCAGAGAACTGGGAAATGTCGCGCTCATAATCATAAATCGCGCTCCAATCGCTGCAAGTTGCTCAATCGCTTTGCATATCAGACCGGTGGTATAGGGATCGTAGGAATGAACCTCATCCAACACGATTGCAGAATCCTGGGCTGCTATTGTTTTTAATGGCCTACGGCCACTATGAAAAAGCGTGGTCAGTAATTGATCTACTGTGCCGACTGTAACGGCAGGGATAATGTGCCCATTAAATAAATCCTATTTTAGTAGATCGGATTCTCGTCCAGTGCTCTCTTGCTTTTCTTCTCTACGCAAAATGAGATCAGCCATTGAATGCGTCAAGCCAACATGATGGTTATGAATGGCGAAAAAGTTATTCATGCGGTCATGAAGGCTGTTGGCCGTTACCATTGTAGGAAGGAGATATAAAATTTTACTCACATCTCCTTGCTTGATTTGTTCAAGTGCCCACAAAAGGGCGGCTTCTGTTTTTCCACTTCCCGTAGGCGCGACGGCAATAATATGTCCCTGTGTTTTTGCACAATTTTTCTGAAATGCTCTAAATCCAGTATAAGAACCTCCGCCCTCTTCAACTTTCTGCTGCAAATATGGTGCGACCAAATGAGGCCCAACCAGAACGTTTGTCGCATAATCAGGATCATTCGACGAAGCACACCAATCAGCCGTCATTAGTAATCGCTTCTTCAGAAGGAGTAACTCACGTGCAGATGGATAGTCCAAGACGTATTTATGCAGTTCCCTGGCGAAGTTACATACGGACGGTTTGTGTGCATATTGAAAACATTTTTCAAAATCGATTTCAGGGAGTGGAATGCCGTAGTCATTAAAAATTTTTTGTGCAACGCGCTTACCTTCTTCTAAACTGCCTGCTTCCCATTCCAGGCTTTCGGGATTATTTTGTTCACGCTCAAAACGGCTGAGGTCTGCATCAACTGTTTTATGATGTCCCAAAACGGCCATTGCTTCCAGAGGAATACGAGAATTTTGTTTGAGCAAAGCATCCGTTTTTTTGTTGAGATTTAAAATCGCAGACCTTACGAAAGCAACAGATGCGTATTCATGTCTAAAATTGGCAACCATAGCACGATAGCGTTCAGTGTCCGACTTGGCACGCATCATGCGTTGAAAGTTGGTGGACAACTTGCCCATATCGTGAAGCGCGACCGTGAGCAGAGACCGGATAAGAAACCGGTCTCTATCCACTTGATGGCGCTGACAGATGCGTTCTACAAGTGCTGCATGTCTCTCTTTTAAGTTTTTCCAGGCTAAATAAACCTGCCAGACGTGCTGTTCATAAGATTCGTCGGGACGGCACTTGGCGAGAAAAATCATCTCAATACCACCTGATAGTCATTGATCACAAATCCATCAACTGGCTCAGAAAGCGAGATTTGATTGCCTACAAATGTAAAAGGTTCGCGTATTTGTACGCTCCGTTTGTCTCCATCGAAAGAAAACGATACACGCAGATGCGCCGTTGATGCTGGGCGAATCTTTTGGGTAATAGGCAAGTCCAAAATACTTTCATCAGGCTTATAGAGTTGGGCAATATCGCCAGGCACCACGCAGTTCTCCAGGTTTTGTAGAGGTATGGGGTCGGCCTCCAGAACTTCGATATTTCGAAGGTGAATCAAACTGTCGCTATGCCCGGCGGTAAGTGCATATACCGGATCCTGAAACCCATTAGAAATCACATCAGCAGATTCTTTGGACTGTGTGCCGTAAACAACCAGACATGTCAAATCCACTCGATATTCTCGAATGAGAACATCCGAAATGGTTTCTTTTGATTTCACCTTACGATATTTCCATAAATCTCGAAATTCTCCGCGATCCTGTCCCGCAACTCCAATGGATATGCCATTTTCTTCAACATAGCTTTGGACAGACTCCATATCCAGACCAAGAGCAGCACCGAGCAAACCCACACAGGTAGTATATGGCGGCAACGCCAGAGTCTTATGGAATGTATGAGTTTCCGAAACTCTAAATGACGCGGTTTCAGCATATATTTCAAGGGCGACGAGAAACATAGCTTATGCTCCATTCTGGCCGTAACAGGACCGAACCCAATCCTTAATTGCTGAAAAAGCATCACCAACCGTTTTGGTATTGTCGGGTGTGCTTTCAAATAAACCTGTACGAGAACCAAACACCGATCCGAGAACAACATTTTTATGATCTGCCAATACTTCGTTAAGCGTCGTCCCGCTCAGTGTTCTGCCTTGTACCTGAACGGATTCAAGAAAGATTGGTGCTTTTACGGTCGTAATAGCCGCAGCGACAAATTTTGGACTCAGATCAGCCAGAAAGCGGCTTTGACGCCCAGAACTCCACAAATTTTGCAACGCATCAAGCAAGGCTTCTACGCGCTCAGATTTCTCCCTATAATCTATATCACCCTCAACTCCCACACCAGAACCGATCCGGTCCAATTCGACCAAAATTGTACCGCGATAAAGCCCACCGTCTATTTCAGTTTCAAAAATAATGGGATTGCCGCCAGCTTTTACACTCATGTAATTGGTCCCAAAGTCCAGATCACCCTGGTAGGCATCTTGGGCGACCAAAGGTGATACGCGCACAGAAGAAGTTCTTTTGCGCGTTCCAGATTTGTCCGCATCCATGTAACCAAACAAATCGTCGTCCAAATAATCAGTAGGGTTGCACTGGGTCGTAGCAGCACCTTTGGATTCTTTGGCAGCTACACCTTCGGAAAGCGTATGGCCCAGAGTAGCAAGTTGATCGCGCAAAGCACGTCGAATAGCCTGGGATGAGACATAGGGAAATTCTTTCACGCCATTATCCGTTTCGCGTGTGAGTTTCTTAATACTGGAAATATTATCTGCTTCTTTATCACTGCCATTCAAACTGGCAAATGATACGGGGGTTAGATAGGTAATAGTGATCGCTTTGGCTTTAGAAAAATCGGTGCTCATAACAACCTCCTGTTAATTGGTTTGAGTTGTGGTTTCTCGTTTGGGAGCTGTGCCAGCATTAAAAGCGTTTAATCCGGCCAAAAGACAAAAACCTTTGAATTCTTCAAAATTTGCATCTGTCAAATAGCCTTCATAAACAGCGGGTGGAATGACAACATTGAATCGAAATTGAAGTCGATTCAATTCATTGAGAAAATCGGAAAGTTTCCGACACTTTCTGAGCGAAAAGAGATTGCCCTTTTTACCGCTTTCTTTTGCAACGGCGGCCCCGATGCGCCTGCCTAATGCGACAGCGGCGTCTAATGCTTCTTTCTCCATTTTATGTTCTCCTTTTAGAAGGGTTTCGTACTGTGTCGTAAATTCAAATAAGGGAGCGATATATCGGTTTTCAGACCGGTTGACATGAAAAGCAAATGTTTCGGCTTGCTTGAGTATGGATTGTTTTGTAAGAACAGCATCGAGCATACGATTGCGTTTCAGAGATTTGTTGTCATCTTTGACCGCTGTGAAATCCAGCATATTTTGTGCAATAGACTTCCATCTCATATTCTTTTTTCTCAAGTGCCGAAAAAGCCGAAACAGATAGACCAAATCATCATAAAGCCTGACCTGTGTCGGCATTTGGATTTGTCCTTTTTGTTCAGTGGAGATAATAAAAAAAGAAAGCGGGGCATCTTTGAATGCTAAATTCGAAATCTCCCGTTGAAACTCTTCATCCTCAAAAGGATCCTCCTCATTTAATTCATCTTCAGTGGTAAGTTCTGCATAAACGCGATGAAGAAACGCAAACGCCATTTCAGAAGGATGTGTAAAGTAACCACCAAGCTGCTGGTCTATATTGCGATAAAAATTGGGTTCCCATTCTGTAATTCCAATCAAACGGTTATACACATCATTCATTTTGCATAAGTTTGGTGCAAAGGGAAAAAACATGTGCATGCGATCACCCGATTGAATATAGAAGCCATTGACTGGCACAAATTTTCCGATGAAAGAACAACGCCAACACACTTGAGTTGCCCCTCGTGTCGTAGAAAAAAATGAGAGCACACCCGACTCGCCTGTCATAAATGGAAAAATTGTTTGATTCATTTTTTCCATTTTAGAGGATGTACCACCGCATAAAAAGCAAGGACTTGTTTTGCGTGTGGACTTGCGATTGGGTTCTTGAACCTGAATGATCACCTTTGGGCGCACGCGATTGGGTTCATTAATCAACATCCCTGCCGGTGGTCCGGGTTTTAGTTTCTGGTGTTCTAAAAATTGATCTAAGCGGTCGTGAAGGTGGATGTTATCGTCAGGTAATTTTCGTGGGGTTTTATCTGCCCATTTGACCTGCTCACCTGCTGGACGAGGTGCTTTATCATAAATAAAGGCAGCTATCCCTCGGGCCTTGCGTTTTGGGAAGGATTCAAAAACTCCTTCTGCATTTAAAAAAAAGTTATGGGATGTCATCTCTTCCCATTGTTTTTGTGAAGAAAGGTCGTAATAGTGCTTAATCAAACAATCATTATATGCCGTTTCTAACAAACCTTGCACAGCATCCGCTTCACCCGATATTACCAATTGATCGGCCTCAAGTTTTGTACTGGTTTGAAACTTCGCGTCTAAATGTGTCCTTGGATTATCAACACCTCGTTGTGGTTCCTGGTGAATATCTCCGATGATACATCTATAAAGTCCCAAGACACCAGAATCATTCCAGAATTGATTTAACCGTGGAAAGGTTATTATAATATCGCTCATAGATTACTCCTTGATTTGGCGAACAGTACCAAAACCTCTGGCACTTTGCTTGCCAATACCCCACAATGGCGGAAGTTGAAAATTAACGGTAAATGTGCCCATAAACCCGGTTAGTATCACACCAGACTTGATTTCAATAGATTTTGGCTTCTCAATATAGAGATTCGCTTTGAGCCTATCCGTAATGGTGAGACGAACAGATTTACATAGTGAATTCAAATTACCAATCAAAATGCGGCTGAGTAAATCTTGTCGCTTAGCTCTATTGTTCAATTTGTTGTAGCGTTGGTGGTTTGCTTGGTTAAGCGCGAACCAGGGACTCAGGAATTGATATTTTACAGGTGCTTCAGTCGCACCAAATACAATGGTCTCGGTATTCCGATTTTGCTCAAGCACATTCAAAGTCTGTCCATTCAAATTGAGTGTATCAATTACAGGCAGTGCCCGTACGAGGAACGACCCGCTTTCCAACCCCATCACACGCCCCACGCCACCAATTGCTTTGTATTGAATCAGCGGATGTTGATATAACAGACCGCTCGGCCCATGGTGATGAAATTCCACCCGATTTTTATACCGCTGTCCAAAAAATCCACGCAAAAGCCGTGCGTCGTTTTCCCGTAATGACTGATCGCAACACAGTGTCAGCGTTGTCAGTTCCATAGTTATTATCCTTGTTTTTATGGATTGTAGGATGAAAAATCAAAAAACCAGAACATATTTCAATATTTATTTTGAGCGGCTAAATGTAGTGAAAATTTGTTCACCATGCAAGATTAACTTGCACCTGCGATGCGACTTTTCTATTTTTCCCCAGAGGCATTATCAGGAGAGTATTGCGATGAACCGCGACGATATCATAAAAGAAGTCCGAAAGATTCGCGAACAACTGGCGGCATCACACGCCTATAATGTGCGTGCTTTGTTTGCGGAAGCAAAGAAACGCCAGCAAGAAAGCGGTCAGAAGGGCGTGACATTAACTCC
>JAGWBW010000137.1 GCA_021295695.1 Candidatus Latescibacterota bacterium | reverse complement strand
TAATAAAAGCCTCCGTCCCGAGGCCATCAAAATTTTTCTTTCCATAGATTAAACCAAAAAAATAATTCGAAAATCTTCGAGGTGTACTTGCCACTCTGCGGCTTCTTTCAATCAGTATAATTTTCCTTTCGTGTTCGACGACTTCTTCATTGATTGAGGTATTGTAAAATCTGTCGCGGTCTATCTCAACTGCGAGGTTAAACTTTTCCCTGGGAAACTTTAGTTTCAAGTACATAAAATGGTTAGTTGTAAAGGCATTTTTTTCTCCATCATTATTAGCAATGATTTGGCTGAGTTTGCCCGGTGCATGGCTGCCCGTGCATTCGCCCCTGTTGGCCTTCCGCTTCATCTGCTGCACCAGCACCGTAGTAAGTCTGGTATTCGAATGTTGGGGCTGTTCGATCTACAACGATAACAGCGTCGAGGTTGGGATTGATCTTGTAGTGTTGCGCGACGAGTTCTTCAGATAATGCGGCTGTGCCAACAAGATCGTAGGCAACGCAAGTGCCCGTCGGCAAGACGCATGCAAGGAATGAGATGAGAGCATAAATTTTTATCATGTTTGATATTCAGCAAAGTTGGAAATGGATGCTTCGTCTATATGTCTGAATACATTTTTGCACTACACAGCATAAAATCTGGAGGTTCTTCCAGCAAGCTTGAAAGAACCTCCTCTGAAGATTCAATGTAGTGGCCTAAATACAAACCATTAGGGTGATGGCTCTGTTTCTTCTTCTGTCTCTTCTTCTGAGTAGTCTTCTTCCTCTTCATCATCTCCACAATCATAAGGGACGGTGCATTCATCTTCCGTGTCGTCATCATCTAAAAAGTCAAAATCCCACGTAACCAGAGAACCACCGTTCTGGTCTTGTGTACCACTGGAATCTGCTTGGGCAGTCGTATTTAGGCTACCGGAGACGTCCAAAAGTGGAATATATGTTCCTCCCAAGGGGCCACCTAAGCCCGCTGTATCTGTCGGTTTTGTCTGCTCATCCAACAGTTTCTGCGCTTCAGCCCGCCGTGCCTGTCTTTCGGCCTTAGCTTCATTTAGCATTTTTCACTTGAGGAAATCACATCCTCTTTGGTAAGCGAGTTCTCCATGCATATCGAATCCAAGAATGGGTAAGATATGTGGTTTCGTTTTGCTTCGCGTCTTAAACGAAGTTGATAGAGTTCCCGCACACAACGCGCTTCTGTGGCTTCATCGAGCACGGCGGGACAGTGTTGTTGAATATAATACAGCGCGTAGCCTGTTTCTACCTTTATGGGTCCAATCACCTCACCTACCTCAGCGGCAAATAATAAGGGCGCAACATCATTGGGCAAGTCGCGTCGGCTCTGACGACCGATATACCCACTAACAGGGCGCGTGCGCTCATCGAGGGAATATTGACGCGCGAGGGTGTGAAAATCTCGCCTACCATCCTTGGTCTGCATCGCAATCTCTTCGGCAATGTCCAGTTCATTGACCAAAATCCAGCATATTTCCCGACGTTCAGACGCCAATTTCTGGCTTGCAAAATGAGCTTGAATATCTTCAGCGGTGATTTGCGCTTTCAGCCGCTCATGGAGAATCTGATATTCAATTTCCCGTGCCATGTCAGCAAAGGAGATATTGCGTTGTGATAACCAATTTTCCGTATCTTCAACACTTTCCAATCTGTTTTTATACCGCCACTGGTCTATCCCCTTTTGCAGTTCGTCTTGAGAAATCGCAATTTTTTCTCGTTGGGCAATTTGAAAGACCAGCCCACGTTGCGTAAAGAGGTCGTGCAATGTGTCTTTGTTAGTCGCCCGCATTGATTTCACGATATGAGATAAACGGATTTGTGTCTCGTTTATTTGATTGATGACGGGATCAATTGCATCTGCCATTTTATTTTTTAGCCTCTGGTGAAAGCGCAGCCATTTCTCGCAATTGCCGCAATGGGTTGAGCGCGAGCATCAAAATGGACTGGCGATCTGTTATGATTTCTGCCGCGCCCTTCATGCCAAACATGAATGCTTTTTCCTCGCCGTGTACAAAAATGGTGGTATTCTCCAGATCAATAATGCCTCTAAAAACGGTTCCCGTACCCTCATCGCCCATTGCATCAGGAGAAATCTGTCTCAAATAGCCGTGCTGGATGCCGTAATCCTGAAATGGAAATGCTTCAAATTTGAGCTTCACCTTTTGTCCGGATGACAACAGGCCCACATCTTTATTTAAGATCAAGGCTTCGGCCACAATCGGTGTCGAGGCCGGTGCAATAGTTACCAGTGTCTGGCCTTTATTGACCACTTGACCGGGTGTGTTGACCAGAACTTGTGTGACGATTCCCGATTCGGGTGCAAGAATTAAATCGATGTCTGCATCAACGGATCGATTAACCGTTTGTTTCGCCTGTTTGAGTCTGATTTCTGCAATGTCATAAGCATTTTGGAAGTTGGCTCGCGTGCGTTCAATTTCGAGTCGTTCTTCGAGAATTTGGCGTTTTAAGTCTTTTAAAGAAACCTCATAGCGATTGATCTCTGCCATCCGTGCGGGCAGTTCTGCTAACGCACTCAGATAGCGAACTTTGGCTTCATTGAGGGCTGCAAGGCTGATGAGTTTCTTATCGTGCAATTTTTGGTTTTGCTCATATTGCTGTTTCAAGTGTTCTACTTCTGCGGAACGGAACTGTATTTCGATCTCAATGTCGGGGGTCTGGGAAGTTTCTGTGTGATTCTCAAGTGCTTTCCGATAGGTCTGCATCGCGGTTTGCATGACGCGAACGCGATGCTCAAACGCGGAGATGGTCTCTTTTGCCAAAATTCTTTTTTGCGGCAGGGTTTGTCGCAAATCAAATTCTGCTTTTTTAAATGCGATCTCCGCTTGTTCCAATTCGCGGAACTCTTTGAGGGTTTCTTGCGAGCGAAGCCTGAATAATGTCTGCCCTTCAGTAATATGGTCCCCTGAATGAATAGCGATTTCCTGGATTTCACCAGAACGCGGTGCCTGGATGTTCTGAACCTTTCCCAATGGAACCAGACGAAATGGGGCTGTTGCGACAACATCGACCTGACCGTACCATGCCCATGCTATGGAGATGGCAATAAAAAGCAGCAGAATATAAATAAGTGCGCGGCTGAAAAAGGGGTGTAATGATCCTAAAAATTCGATGGTGCTTTCAGATAGATTAGTTTCGTCTTCAAGCGGTTCTTCGCGTGGTTCTATTGGCAATTTTTCAATTTGAGCTTCGGCCATTGAAATTCCGTTTTTTGTAATGTGTTCGCACGCTCGCGTTACACGACCTGCAATTGTTGACCTGACAGATTATAATAAAGCCCTTTTTCGGCAATAAGCGTATCGTGCGTTCCCTGTTCAATGATGTTTCCGTCATCCAGTACAAGGATCAAATCCGCATCTTTTACCGTGCTCACCCGGTGGGCGATGATAAATGCGGTTTTGCCTTCCAGCATGGTGTCCAATCCCTCCTGAATCGCTCGCTCGGATTCCGTATCCAGGGCATTTGTAGCTTCGTCAAAGATGATAATTTTGGGGTCGCCATATAGTGCCCGGGCAATGGACAGGCGTTGCCGCTGACCACCGGAAAGTCCCACGCCCTGTTCCCGAATTTTGGTTTCATATCCCATTGGCAGGTCTTTGATAAAGTCGTGGGCATATGCGAGTTTGGAAACTTGCATCAAACGGTCCATATCGACATATTTGACCCCTATGGCGATATTTTCGGTGATGGTGGCATTGAACATGACGGGTTCTTGCAAGACCATTCCTACCTGACGCCGTAACCATCCGGGATCAAATTCGCGCAGGTCTGTGTCATCGAGGGTGACGCACCCTTCTGTGGGATCAAATAGTCGGGGTATGAGTTTTACCAGTGTTGTCTTACCCGCACCGCTGCGGCCTACTATGGCTACTTTCTGACCGGGCGATATATCCAAATTTATATCGCTTAAGACATAAGGCTCTGTCGATCCCGATCCATACCGGAAGAAGACGTTGTCAAATTTGACGTGTCCCTCTACGTCTGTGAGTTGAACCGAATAGTTGCGATTGCGCGATGACTCGGTTCGCATATCGTAGATATCGTTTAATCGGTCCAGTCCCAATTTTGCCAGTTGAATCTGTGGCCACAGGTTAATCAATCCCATGATCGGTCCCAATACCCTGCCACTGAGCATATTGAAAGCGATTAACTGACCGACAGATAAGTCGCCCTGAATGACGAGGTTCGCGCCATACCAGAGCACGATGGTGCTGCCCAAAACATTGTTCAACTGTCCAAAAGACCCAAATAGCATATTTGTTTTGATCGCGGTAAAACCAATTTTGATTTCCTGGGTCAAGCGTTCTTCCCATGACCATCGCGTAGATTTTTCGACTGCAAGAGTTTTTATCACTTCAATGCCGCGCAGGGAATCGATGAGTGAGGATGACCATTCCGAGCGTGCGAGAAAAGAGCGCTGGTTGATGGACTTCAGGATTGGGGTGTAGATTAACGTGAGGATAATGCTGAGCGGGATGAATGCCAGAACCCAGAGTGTCAAAGTGGTGTGGTAATAGAACATCAGGCCCAGATAGACAAAGATCATGATTGCATCAAGGACAGCTGAAATAGCCGTTTCTGTCAACAAGCTCCTCAAGTATTGACTCTCTCGAAAGCGCGTCATGATTTCACCGGTTCTGCGGAGGGCGAAAAATCGCATGGGCAAACGCAGGAGATGATGGTAGATATGCGATAACATTGAGATGCTGATGCGCGCACCCACATATCCAATCAGGTAGTTGCGTAGCGAAGATGTGGCGATTCGAAATAAGGCGATGATGATCATGCCAAAAAGCATGAGGTTGAGCAGACTATTATCCTGATGAACAAGGACTTGATCGAGGATCATCTGGGTGAACAGGGGTGAGGCAAGGCCAAAGAGGTTCAGCAAAAGGGAGGCCATCATGATTTCGATGAGAATACCGAGATATGGGCGGGCAAGTGGAAAAAACCGCCTGAACGATGATTTTCTTCCCCTATAGTTCGAGACCTTGTCGGTATATTCGAGTATTAAGGCGAGTTTGGACCATTTGTCTTCAAATTCTTTGCGGGAAATTTTTCTGCGCCCGAGTGCAGGGTCTGCGATCCATGCGTATTTTGAATTGATCCGATACAGAACGACAAAGTGATAGCCTTCCCAGTGCGCGATAAGCGGCAGGTCTCTTTCTCCGATTT
This sequence comes from Candidatus Latescibacterota bacterium, assembly GCA_021295695.1. Classification (GTDB taxonomy): domain Bacteria; phylum Latescibacterota; class UBA2968; order UBA2968; family UBA2968; genus VXRD01. The sequence goes on along the minus strand of JAGWBW010000137.1, from coordinate 2,056 downwards.
CACTGTATCCAATCCGCACACCGCGCGTTAAAAAGCCCAGGTTTTCAGCGGCTTCGGCAAGGGCAGACAGGGATGTGCCTTCCCGCGAGACATTGGCCATGTCGCGCAGGCGGTTTAATCCAATGGATTGTCCGTAATACTGACAGATCATGCCGAGACAAGCCGCGCCGCAATCGGTCTCGTCGTGTTGCTTGATGTAGGGAAATGTGATGTAGTTGCGCAGTTTTCGAGGGCTTTGATCAGAGATGCTATTTTCAGGTTCGATCTCTATCGTTTTAATCCGGCCATTTTGCGGCACTATCTCGAGCGGATCTTCTTGTTCATCTTGGGCATTTTTCTCGAAAACCCGGATGAGTTGTGATGCTTTTTCAAGCACCCTTGCAAAGTCAATGTGCGAAAGGATGTAAAGCACGACTTCTGTCTCTGTTTCAATAGTGATTTCATCACACTGTATGCCACCAAAAAAGTCGCCCGGTTTTAACCTTTTGTCGGGTTGGTCCGTCTCTCTCAATTGCAAGGTTCCGCGCCCAATGAGATAGAGACTTTTTGCTTTTTCATCTCGCCATACTGCTTTTTCTTTTGCTGCAATAACCTTCCGCTCCAGACATTGAAAAAAAAGCTGCATGGCTTCAGAGAGGTTTATAGTGTCCAGTTCTATGAATCTTGTAAAATTTCGATAGGCGATGTCCTGAACTTGATCGAGCAGGTAAGAGGTCAGTTCCCGATGCTCTGATACGAGGGCACGAAAGCCGCCCTGAGAAATTTTCAGCACAGTTGAGGGTTCAACCGCTCGAACCGTTGCCCTGCGCGGTTTGCCCGTGAGCAACGCGCCTTCTCCGCAATGGTCGCCGGGAAAGAGATACCCGAGGGTCTGCATCTCATTATTGCTGTCCCTCGTTAAAACCCTGAGTTGCCCGGATACGACATAGTAAAAGCAATCGCCCCTATCGCCTTCATAAAACAAAACCTCTCCAAGATTGACCTGCATTTCCTCTGCATGAGGTCTCAGAGAGGCATATAGATCGGTTCGTTTCATCATATTTTCAGATCGCTTTGTATAAGGCCGTTTACTCAGCTTCAAAGACACCCCATTTTGAGTCGGGTGAGTCCTTGATTATTTCATTGTCCGAAAGCAGGACATGAAATCTATATCGACTTCTGCCAAAAGGCATCCAGGTATAAATGGAATAGCAACGGCGGCAAGCCGTTATTTTGAACTCTGTGTCGCATGGAATACAGTCCCAAAACCCTGCCGGTTTTCTTTGGCATCGCAGACACTCAACTTGTTCAATCAGGTTTTTATTCCGTTCCTGGAATTTCGCCAATTCATTAGGAGACATTATGGAACCTATATACCATACACCTGAAGAGTTGCACACCTTGCAGAATGATCGCTCGTCACCATCCATAGTTCGTTTTTCACCCGAAAAATCATCGTACACAATCAGGCAATTGTTACAAGCGAAAATGCCTTCTGCATCTGGCTCGCGGTCCTCAAAACGTCTGAAATACGCCAGAATATCGGACTTGTCACTATTGGACAATTTTTCGAATGGCTGCATTTTGGATCCACACTCGTGGCAGCAGCAACCAAAGAAACTCTTTGCCCATCGTCCACCAAGCACCAGAACTACGGTAACGAGGGTGATCATAATAATAAACGCTTCCACAGTCGTTCCTCGCCCTATGCTCTACAGGTTTTCGTCTCTATCCATCTGTGTTCACACTCGCTACGTTGTAGAGCTTGCATTGGAGTGATGGCACATCACAACCCAATAATCCAGTGCTACGCCTATGCTGTAGTTGCTATTGCCTTTTCTCTTATTCCACGCCGCCTATCGCCCGTCTGCCTCTGCACCTAGAGATGCTACACTTTCTGATCTACGGGTTTTCATCCGTTTTTTTACGTTCATTCTTTAACTGCTCTTTGAAGAACTCAAGAGGACATCCCGCATTCGTTCCATCGTGATCTCTTGATACCAACTGTCATAGCTTATGTCGTAACAAATTTTGAATATTGCTTTGCCAACCTCTTCGCTCGAAATATTCTCTTTTA
>JAGWBW010000136.1:4143-11113 GCA_021295695.1 Candidatus Latescibacterota bacterium | reverse complement strand
GATTGAACAGTCATAGCGATCATCTCCTTTCGTTGACTCGTAATGTATGCACAGACAAATTTACGACCTGAACACACGCAAGGCAAGCCATACGCGCTTTGCTATCTGTGGTGAATCATCCTTTCCACGCCATTTGCCACCACATCTACAGCTACTTGCACATCCCCTTCAAACGGCACAATCAAATCCGCGTACGCACGCGTCGGCTCTGTATAGACGCGATAATTGGGCACGACATCCCGCCGATACCATGCCACAGCATCTTTCAGCGACATCCCACCCCCTGTATTCCGCAACATACGCCTGAGCACCCGTTCGTGTGTATCCACATCCAAAAACAGCTTGATATCCAGCAAAGACCGCAGAGCCTCTTGTGAAAAAATCAAGTGTCCCTCCACAATAATTAGTCTATCAGGCGCGATCTTTTGGGGACTATCACCCCGCCGAAAAGCGCGTGTACCGGGCGGCGGTATTTCAGTCGCCTGTCCTTCACGCAGACATTTAACATGCGCGATCAGATGCTTCCACAGCACAGCCCGTGGATGGTTTGCCGTTCGCTTAATCTCGCGCTCGTCTTCTGGCAGCGCTGACCAATCGCGGAAATAGCTGTCCTGATTGAGTACGACGGGTCCAAAATCTGCGAGCCTGTCAGATAGTATATCCGTAAAGGTCGTTTTGCCAGCGGCGGATCCCCCCGAAATACCAATTACTATGGGTTTGACGTCAATTCTTTTATTCATTCTGCAATCCTATTGCACAAAACATACACATAGTGTATCATTTTCAGGCACTAAATATATGAGGGGTGTGCATAATTCTTGTGTTGTGGTGAAACGACCTATAAAGCTTTTTTACTATTTTTCTTTTTTTGCCGTCGGCGACTTACTTTTTTTCAACAGCAAAAAAAAGTAAGCAAAAAATGCCGCCCTCAAACGCCGGGAGGCTACACAGCGCAAATCGTTTGTATGCAAACACAAAAGAAGGTGGCCTTTCGAGTTTGGATGGACAACGGACGTCCGCTGCGAAACGGACTCACGCGCTGTGCGATATGGCTTTACTGGATCGCTTCATGTGATAATCCAATTGAGGGTTGAAATTATAGCGCACTAATGACGACTGGTGCTCGTCACGCCTGCATGCCTTAAACAGACGTCCAGAATGGGGAGTGATTTTAACCCTTGAGCTTAGATGTAATTTCTGATTTCTGCACGCCCTTAAATATGGGGCTTATATACGATAATGCCAAAAAGTCTTTTTGGTAATTGAGATCGTCGTTGCGTCGGATTGGCGAGCCCGCTATTGAGATTGGTAAGGTGGTGGAGAGTATGGACATGATAAAGGATTTTAGACAGTGGGTAATGGAAGATTTTTTAGATGTGTACATAGAGTTTACGCGTAATAGTTTTGATAGTTTTTATTCTAAGATAGATGTTAAAAAATATAGCAAGATGGGTCGTTCTGATCGTTGTAAAGAATTACTTAAACATTTTTCAGAGACAGGGGTTTATCCTAAATATTGTATTAAAATGCCCTGTATGTGCTGTGGTGGAGTTGATGGCAATGTGAGGAATCATGTGATTGGTGATGCAAATTACTTAAAAGAGTACTTGTCACGTAATGGACATGTGTATGTTTTGAAACGAGGTTTCAAGAGGAATTTTGATGGTAAAGATGTTAATGACCCCATGTTTTGGTCTTACGAAAATTTTAAGTGGGAGTGTACAGGACATCGGACTCCTGATGTGACCTTTCGAGGCTTTTGTAACGATTGTGATAATAAATTATTTTCGGATATCGACAATGGAATGAAGGATAAAAAAGATTTTTTTAAGCAGATATATCGTAGTGCTTGTTCTTTATATTTCAGGTTTTTAGACCAAACAGTTAAAATGTGTTATAGAGCAGATGTGTCGGAAGATCTTGGTTTGTCAAAAGATGGATGGTCAGATCTAATGTTTCAATCAGAGTATGGAGATATAGATTGTGAGCCTGTTAATACAAAGTTTGCCCAGGGACTATCATTGTATGGTGCATATCGAAAATATTGTATAACAAAAGAATTGCAGGCAGGACTGGATTATGCAAAAGATGTTGTAAGTATGGCTTCCTGGTTTGTTGAAAATCCTTCTATTTATTGTGGAGTTGTGTTTGAACGTCAGGGTAAGGGAAAATTTGAAAGGGTCAATGGTTTATATAGGAAAGTGGATCATATTTATGATATTGTTGCGGTTTTACCTTTGAAAAAAAATGAAACGGTTGTGCTCAATGTGACGTTGCCTCTTGGGATAGAAGGACATGTGCCTGTAGCAGAGTATTTGTCTGCTTCTAAACGACCAGATATTGTTTTAACTCGAGATATTATATTCGGGCTAGGGACTTTGTGTGATTTGTATATGTCGCCCTGGTTTTATGAGTCTTTGCCTCCAGAACATTTAGATTTGATTACAGATGTGAGTAAGCATTCGGATTTGCCTGCGATCAGTTTGTTTGATGGGATTAGCGTATAGTGTTTAAAATTAACCTGGTGTGTGGCAAAATCCATGTGAATACCTCTGCCATTGGTAAGGAAATCCAATAATGCAAGAATTTCATAACGAAGCCGATACGCGAGCCAAGCTAATTGATCCCGCGCTGCATCAAAGAGGTTGGAGCGAGGACAAAATTAAGCGGGAAGAGACGCCGGGTGCTGTTGATGTCGTAGATGGCAAACCGCTCAAACGCGCTCAGGGACGTATCGATTACACCCTTCGGGCTCGCGTGAACTCGGACACGCAGCCAGTGGCTCTGGCATTGATTGAAGCAAAATCTGAGCAATTCTCTCCGGGACATGGCCTTCAGCAAGGGAAAGAATATGCAGACGCGACCAAAAGACTCAATGTCCAGTTTGTTTTTTCCACCAATGGGCATCGGGTTGTTGAATATGACCGCATAACAGGCGAAACCACAGATCCCTATCCAATCTCTGAATTTCCCACCCCCGACGACCTGCGCCAACGCAATGAACAATTTGTATGCTCACGGGAAATATATATTAGCCGAAGTAGATGGCAAATCCCTGCCCATCACCGTCGAAGAATACAAACAACGCCTATCCGCTCGAATCGTAGAAGAAATGCCCAATCTGGACGACTTCCGAACCTGCTGGATCCATCCCCAGAATCGCAGAGCCTTCATGGAGCGTTTGCCAGATCAGGGGCGGTCCGCTCAGGTGGTACGATCTCTGGATAACATGACCGACTACGACCTCTACGACATCCTTGCCGAACTCGGCTATGGCCTCGCGCCAAAAACCCGAATACACCGCGCCGACGCATTCTTCTACAAACACGACCAATGGCTCAACACACTGCCCACCCCAACCGCTGACACATTAAAAGCACTCACCATGCAATTTGCACGCACAGGCACAGACGGACTGGAAAACCCCCGCGTTTTCACCACGCCAGAAGTCACCTAGGCCAGCGGCATCAATGCCCTGGCCCAGATCGGACAGCCTGCAGATTTGCTGAAAAAAATAAAGGAAAGGATATTTGCCTTGTGAGCGGAAATTGGGTAATTATATACAAGATCTAAGCGTGATGATACACAATAGAGCCGAGAAGCGCTTTGGAAGTTGGGATCTTGATATTTCTTTGGTTGACATAAGCTCGAAATTGTCTATCGTAAAGAAAGGGAATTATGCCAGTAGCTTTGAGGATTGGCTCATATATATTCTTTTTTTACAGTGCAGATCGTCCCGAACCTCCCCATATTCATGTAGAAAATAATGGGCGAGAGGCTAAATTTTGGCTCACGCCTGTTGAATTAGAAAGGAATCGGGGTTACAGGCAGCATGAACTGAACAGAGTAACTCGCATGGTGGAAGAAAATCTGGACACCCTTTTGAGGAAATGGCATGAACACTTTGGCATCTAAATCATCGATCTCTGTTGTCAATGTTGAAACAGATGAAACGCATTTGACCGTCTTTCTGAAGGACGGACGCCGCATATCTGTTCCTCTCGAATGGTACCCCAGATTGTATTACGGGACGACCAAAGAGAGAAAGGATTGGCGTCCCTTCGGATTTGAAAACCGTGCAATCGCCTGGGACAGTCTCGACGAGCACATTTCTGTTGAAGGATTATTAGACGGGCGTCCAAGCAGCGAAAGTCCGCAATCAATTCAACGGTGGCTGTTGTCACGAGGTCAAAAGCATGAGAATGAGCTGACCGTGTGATGTGACAAGAGGTTGATATTTGTAGCTTACTTTCTGAGTATAATGCCGAGAGCCTCTTAAAAACCCAGGCTTTCGGCATTATTGTATATAATCCCAAAAGCTGGTTCGGCTTCTGATGTTGTTAGTCGGGAGATGAATGATAGGAGAAATTTTATGTCTAACGGTAATACTCAAATGGAGAATGAGATTGTATTATTAAAATCTATAACAGGTTTAATAGACGACATGGTTAATCATTCGATGATCCTGATTGAAAAATTTGATGATGGCAAATTAGTCAAGCCGCACACACAGGAAAGTCAAAGAATTTTTAACATTATGTTGGTGGATTTTTTGTCTAAACCTGATTCAATATTCACACAAAACTATTCATCATATCTCGACGCTTTATGTAGCATATCCAACAATCCCATGTTCAATACAGATTCATCTGTTAATGATTTACGTTCTGCGACAAAATCTTTTTTTGAATGGTTATCCGAAGATACAAAAGGACGAGAGGACTCAGTTGAGCCGCTAGTAGAAGTTTGGTTTCCTAATATTGATTATAGCGGATATCTGAAAATATCGAGACAAGATTTCATTATTATTTGTGGCAATTTGTCAAAACACAGCCTTCTAAGACAAACTATTCAGGCTAAAAAGTTATACAGAATATTAAAAGAATCTGGTCTTCAAAATGTGACTCGTGAAGATTCATTATTAGCACTTGAAGATTTTTATGGTAGATTTTATGATGATATTCTGAATTATCATTTAGGAAATATTTCTGAGTTTCTTAATGAAATCCAGTGGGGAATATATACCTATCTGTTACCAGAATTTTGTCGTACTTATACTAAATTCGGTAATAGTACTCAATATAAGTATAAGTATCCTGCCGATGTTGAATCCAGATTTGCAAGGGCATGTTATTGGGAATTAATGAACTGGATGCGAAGAAGGCCTATAATGGCTAAATTTCAAATATCAAAATGGTTTAAAAAAAGATATTAAAGTGGCTTAGATTATGTTTAGATTTGGCAGTTCCCTACGGGATTCAACTACCAATCGGTATTATTATAATCCCAAAAACTCGGCTTCTGTTACTTGTTAATCGCGAGATGAATGAACAGGCAAAGCCCAGATAGGAGTTTCTTGAATAGATAGAGCAACGACCATGACGACCATCAGTATTACCATACCAGATTCGCTTCACGCAACAGTCCGTGATATTGTTGAGCGTGAAGGCATGCCATTAGAACAGTTTATCATGCTGGCAATGGCCGAGAAAGCATCAGCTATTGCGACCGAAACATATCTTGAAGCGCGTGCGAATCGCGGGAGCAAAGAGAAATTTCTATCTGCAATGGCAAAGGTAGCAGATGTCGATCCGCCGGATGAACAGGATAGGCTTTAATTCACTTTGCCATCTGCCACATAAAAGATGTGGATATTAGCTGTAACGCCAGATACCCGGGATTATGATTCAAAGGAGTATTCTATATGAATTCACCTCGAACACTACAAGACCTTGAAAATATGATAAAAAATGAGATTCAAGAGAATATTCATCTTGATTACAAAAGAAGCTCTGCACTATTACCAAAAAATAGTCAAGAAATAGCGAAAGATGTATCAGCTTTTGCGAATTCAGATGGTGGTTGTATCATATATGGTATTGAGGAAGATAAGCATCTCCCTAAAAGAATTGACTCGGGTGTTGATCACAATATATACACACGCGAACGGCTTGAGGATGTTATAACAAGCAATATTTCTCCACGAATTGAAGGGATCGAAATTTCGCAAATTCAGCTGTCATCAGATGGTTCGGTCTATATAGTTGACATTCCAAAAAGCTCTCGAGGCCCTCATCAAGCAAGGGGTAGCTATCGGTACTACAAAAGATTTAATTTTAAATCTCAGCCAATGGAAGATTATGAAATCAATGATATTAGAAGTCGAAATCATACTGTCAAGCCGTTAATCAACATTGATATCGAAGAACATACAGTTCTCGTCTACTTCGTCATTGAGAATATTGGCGAAGCTGTTGCAGAAAATGTCAGATTAAATTTTACCCCTAAACCAACATGGCCTGAGAATGTAGAAACTGCGCCAATTCTAAAGGATGGTATTCGTTTTTTCCCTCCAAAGCGAAAATTCTATATTCGGTATCATCCTTTTTTTCAAGTTCTAAACGAAACAAGCGATATAGTCTCAACATTTAATGTCACTGCTGAATATTGCAATTCAGAAATTAAACAAAAAATTTCTGATTCTTTTCATATTGATTTACGCGATTTTCTTTCTACATCGACTCCTAAATCTACAATGGATTGGCAAGATGAAAAAATCGAAAAGGCTTTAAAAGAACTGACACGAGAAACCAAACGAGTAGGAGACATATTGAATAAGCTTTCAACTCTTGGAGGAGCAACGGGTTTAGACTTATCAATAACAACCTTGCGGAATATCCAAAGAATTTTAAATCAGCAAGATGATTTGGAAAAGATTTCACCCTATTGCGATGGTAGAGTTTTTAAGGAAGTTTTAGGCATAGATGTTCATCTTGCATATCGAATTAGCCACTTCTTTCGGTATCAAAACTCTGAAAAGTCAATTATGGATATTGAGGGGATAACTGAAGAAATTGTAGAAAAACTCAAGAGACACTTTAGAATAGATCAGGAGATGACAAAATGCTGACGCAACGGGATTTGGGACAGCGATTAAAAAGTGCGCGTGAGGCAATCGGGTTGACCCAAC
>JAGWBW010000136.1:0-3836 GCA_021295695.1 Candidatus Latescibacterota bacterium | reverse complement strand
CAGCAGGGGTGGAACGCCGTTGTCTTGAGTTGGGGATTGATCCTATTCTCAACATGGCGCAACTTGCGCGACATCTGAATATCGAAGAAAAGCGAGAACACCCTTTTAGAAACTTTGCACTCAATTTCATGGGGATGGCTATCGAAGCCTATCGACGCGATGAAATCACGTACAGAAAATTGATCTATCTCGCAAAACAAGTAAAATTTGATTCAGAAGTCATAGATGAGGTACTATCCCGCTTGGGAGTTGAAGACGATATCGAACACAATGTCTATGTCCCAAAGTGATACTAATTGGTCTGTCAAAAAACTGGAACCGCAAGATTGTATTACAGGCCGTGAGCACAAAGAAAGGGCCTATCCCTGCCAGAAACAGGAGATAGGCCCCACACAAATAAGCCTTATAAAAATTAACTAATTACAGCTATATAGATCCATTATTATCCCGCGAATATTGAAGATAAAAATCTTTTACATAATCTGGAGTAAAGGGCGATCTGAGAAGACCATTGCCAATTTCTCCTGCTGTAATAAGACCTTCAAATTTTACCTGGAATTCAAGATCTTTCTCTATTTCTGCTAAATCCTTACCTGCCCAACCAACAGCCTGAAGAAGAACCTTCCAATCGATGTCCCCGTGTGGCGTTTCTGAATGGCGTGATTCGGGCAAAGTGCGGCAATAATCATCCAATTGTTCATCGGTCTTATATCCAAATTGATCAAAGACATTCCCGACCAACTCAATCTCAGTACGAGACAAATCTGCTGTTCCTGGATTTAGTTCAGTTGGTATGGTATAATGACCCTCATTGGACTTGGAAAAATAATGATACCAGTAGCTATCAGACATAGACATACTGAGGGCATTGCTTTTCTTCTTTGGAGGGTCGATAAGATCGTACGTGTGGCCAAGCCTGAGGCCCTCATACGGAAGATTTTTTGGCGTATCATAGGTTACTGGAAACCCCCATAGCTCCAATGCTTTTCTGTCAACAAGATAGATCAACTTAAGCAGTTTGCGTGTACTGAAACTTTTGTCACCATTGCACCGTATGAATAAACGTGTAACTTGAGCAGCTTTCCGTTCTTTAAATTTTGGCATCTTTATGGATGACATATAGACCTCCTCTCGTTTGTCTAAAAAATATAAAATTGTTTTTGAAAATCACAAAATAAAAACAGGAAGTCAATGGCATGTTGAAATCAGAGATTCAGAGCATGAACGCAGATAAATGCAGATAAATGCAGATGAACGTTGATTGACTTTCTGTGGTGAGTCTTTTACATTTTCTTGTTAGAAGAAGTGAAAAAACATCAACCAGGAGATTGTTGTGTCACTCGTCACAGTAACTCTTGATGCTGATCTGGCAGTTCTATTACAGGAACTTAATCAGCCTATTCAAGAAACGGCTCGTGAAATGATTGTTCTGGAGCTATATCGCCGAGGCAGCATATCCAGTGGCAAAGCGGCTCAATTATTGGACATGTCACGCTGGGAATTTATTCAGCATGCATCTCAATTGGGCATTGCTTTCTTTGATCTTAATGCGGAGGAATGGAAACATATGCCCATCGTATCAAATGCAAGCCCATTGATTGCTTTGGCGCAAATAGATCATCTCGACCTTTTGAAACAGCTTTTCCAGACAATTGTCATTCCTCCAACTGTTGTAGAAGAAATCTCACCGACTGTAAGTATTCCCAACTGGATTGAACAACATGAGTTATCGCAGCCTATTAGTCCATTTATCCTACGATCTTCATTGGGACCAGGAGAATGTGAAACAATTAGCCTGGCTTTAGAAATACAAGCGCGATTGGTTATCCTGGATGAACGTCCCGGACGCAGATTGGCTCATAGGCTGAGGCTCCCTGTTATTGGTACGTTGGGTGTGCTATTATCGGCGAAGCGCAAAGGACTCTTGCCAACTATCAGGCCATTGATAGATGGATTATTGGCCTGCGATTTTCGCATCTCTACTGATCTGTATGAACAGATACTTATTGATGCTGATGAGACTGAGTGACTGATGTTACGCACCGGCTGAATATCAGTTATTATACATCGGCATTTGATTTTCCCATCCTGACACAAGTAGATATCGGGCATACCAGTCCTCAAATGATTCTTCCAAATGGGATCCAGGCGACGCTTGGCTCTGAACAAAATCTCTTTTCCATAGATGAAGCAGCGGTTGTCTAAAGTACATCAAACGCGCTTGCGTCCTACAAAAAACAAAAGGTCGTGAAGGATTTATTCCCACGACCTTTTTGTCTTTTAAAAACAATATCGAGGGGAGTCGCTCCCCGAAGACCTGCTCAACATCATCGAACAAAAAGGAAGATAAGTCGCCCAAGCACTATCGACTCTGCGGGAGCTGTAGGATTAAACATGGACAAACGATATTGACAAGCACATTAAAATTTGGGAACTATATACGAAAGTGACAAGAAATATCCGCGCTTCGTATTTTGGGCTGGATCATTTCAGATTTTGGGGAAATTGCTTTCTTTGTATATTGTAGCTATAATACAACGAAATGTGTGTCGTAATATTTTATGACAAGTCAAGAGGACTTGAAAATGTCTAATACTATCATGTCTGATACAAGTCTATTAGCTATTCCTGAGTTTAATGAGCGCAGGACAACGCAAGTTGCTGCTTTACTTGCACATTATTCTGGCGGTCAAATCAGTGTGTACAAACTTGTCAAATTGATATACCTTATTGATAGAACCTCTTTGGAACGTCGTGGTCGTCCCGTGACTTTTGACCGTCCGTATAATCTACCATTTGGGCCAACGCCAAGTCATACATACGATCTCGTTTGCAAACCCTGGGAAGGCGAATACTGGTCTCAATATTTTTCCAGACCACAAGGGTATATTATTAAACTAATTAAAGACGATATAAGCAGGGATGAACTATCACAAGCACAAATTGATCTGATAAATGATGTATTTAAGGAATTTGGAAATAAATCCTTTGGGCAATTAAAGAACCACCTACACTCTCTACCAGAGTTTGATGATCCAGGGGGTTCATCTAATCCCATAGATTGGAATACCTTGCTTAAAGCTACGGGATGGTCTGACGAGGATTTAATAACAATCAGGCAAGAATTTGACGCAAAAGCAAAGTTTGAAAATATGCTTAAAAATATGGAGAATGATAATACGGGATAAATATGTTATTGGCTGGAAGATGCGTATGGCTTGATGATCGGGGCGGTGGGCACTTATACTTGTTTTTAACAGAGTGTGAAGGCAATCCACCACAAACAATAATGGTGAATGTAACTTCATGGCGTAGAGGCTTAGATGAAACATGCATACTCTCGCCTGACGACCATCCAAATATCAGTAAAAAATCGATTATCTACTATGAGGATGCTTGTCTAATTGAAGAATGGAGAAGCAAAATCATTCTACGTGACTGTAACAACGCACCGCCTATATCACAGGAACTATTGGTCAAAATTCAACAGGGACTTTGCCAATCAGATGAGACACCACCAACAGTCAAAGACTTTTTTCAAAAACACCATACATAAATATCAAAGGTCGTGAGGAATAACTCCCACGACCTTTTTGATATCTAAAAAACAATATATTTTTTGGTGACCCCGAGGGGAGTCGAACCCCCGTCTCCAGAGTGAGAGTCTGGTGTCCTAGGCCACTGAACGACGGGGTCACTCACAACATGATGGCGACAACCTAATAAAGTTCGATAGTTTTGTCAAGCCTGCCTACTCAACAAGCGCCTTGTAAACCAGAGGCTGGAAAGACCGCGTAATATTGCCCGATCCGCGCAACTGGGTCCACACCATAGAA
>JAGWBW010000135.1 GCA_021295695.1 Candidatus Latescibacterota bacterium | reverse complement strand
TCCTCCATCGGGTGATTGACTTCGATCTCTTCGCTTGTTAGCGATTTTGATTTTGCCACTGTCTCGGCGTTTTTCTCTGCTGATAGCTTTAAGATATAGTCGATCGCAGCAGCACCGTCTTTTGCGAGGAAGACCTTTGCCCCGCGCGATTCGACTTTCGCGGCAAATTGATCGACCAGGTCGTCCAGATTGTGCAGGCACCGCACTTTGATGTCGCGGACTTCTTTGCGAAATGCCTCTCCTTGTGGCAAAATATCAATTGCCGTGCGCCGTGCATCTCGCGCCCGTTTGACTGCGTTGTAGAGTTGTGTGCGTTTTGGTTTTTCTCGCAATGCTGTTTCTATTTGTGCATACAGGTTTTTGTATCTTTGGCTTGCCATGTAAGATCCTTTCACATTTTATTTTTTTCGCGTTTCCAAACTTTGCCTTCGACCATGTCCCCTTGTCGATAAGAGCCGAGAATTTTTACAAAGGTGGCGATTTCGCGCAGGTGTTCAATGGCGCGGGCGCAGGGTTCTTGATGGATATGGCCTTCGAAGTCGAGCGAGAAGGCGTATTCCCAGGGTTTGCCCGCAAGGGGGCGAGATTCTATTTTGAGCAGATTGAGGTCGCGCAATGCAAATACGCTCAGACTTTTAAATAATGCGCCGGGCACATTTTTCATGGCGAATACGATCGATGTTTTTGCGGGCATCTGGATGTCTGGATTTTCAGGTGCTATAGTCTCGGATGTGACGACCAAAAATCGCGTGTAATTTTGATGGTCGTCTTCAATGCCCGCCTGCAAAATTTCCAGATCGTAATCCCAGGCTGCCTGGGCACTCGCTATTGCAGCCGCATCGCGTGCGCCCGATGTTTTCAAAGCCTTTACGGCTCCTGCGGTATCGGCGGTCATAACTGTTTCGGCTTGTGATAGAGATGCGGTGAATTGCGTACACTGAGCCAGCGCAGGTGCTTGCGAGTAAATATGGCGGATGTCTTCTAATTTTACTCCTGGATTTACAATTAGGTTGTGTACGATGCGCAATTTTAGTTCGCCGATGATCTGTAAATGGTGCGCCGATAGGTGATCGTAATTTTCGTGAATGCTGCCCATTAATGAATTTTCAATCGGTACTATGCCGTGCGTACATTCTCCGTGTTCGACAGCTGCGAACAGGGCTGAAAAATTGCGTTGTGGTACGACTTCGACATCTTTGCCAAAGTACGAACGCGCGGCCATTTCACTGAATGCACCGTGTTCACCTTGAAATGCTACGATTATATTTTTTGTTTCACCCATTCATTAGCTCCTTTAGATGGGATTCGACGCTGCGCGAGAGGCCGCCCAGATCATATCCACCTTCCAGGAGAGAGATTAGCCTTCCCTCTGCGTGATCTTGTGCGACAGCCATTACGCGCTTTGTCATTTCGGCAAAACCGGATTCTGTCACTTGAGTGGCCGACAAGGGGTCGGATCGATGTGCGTCAAATCCAGCGGAGATAATGACAAATTGCGGTTTAAATGCGAGCATGGCGGGTAAAAATACGTCATCGAATATACGCAAATATACTGTGTCATCGCTGCCTGCGGGCACGGGTGCATTTAGTGTGAATCCTTCTCCTGCGCCAATACCGTTTTCGTCGGCCCGTCCCGTGCCGGGGTAGTGGGGATATTGGTGGATGCTAAAGAAGAATACCGAGGGATCGGTTTCTAATATGTGCTGTGTGCCATTGCCGTGGTGTACATCCCAATCTACAATAGCCACGCGTTCAAGGGAATATGTTTCTTGTATATACCGCGCGGCAATGACCGCGTTGCTAAATAGACAAAATCCCATTGCGTGATCGCGTTCGGCATGGTGCCCGGGGGGGCGCACAGCGCAAAAAGCCGTGTGTACGCGTGCGTCCATGACCGCGTCAATCGCTTCAAATGTCGCGCCAGTAGCGAGTCGGGCTATGTCAAAAGATAGCGGACAGATCCTGGTGTCAAAGTCGTCCATGTACGTGATGCCCTGTGTGCATCGCGCTTTTACATTTGCAATATGCTCAGGGGTGTGCGCTTTTTCCAGCCAGGAGGTATCGACGTGTCGGGGCTCGATTGTTATGAGGTCTTTTGTCATGCCCGTTGCATCCAGATGGGCATGCAGTGTTTTTAATCGCTCAGGACGCTCGGGATGTGCGCCTCCCGTGTCGTGTTTTTGAAAATCGGGATGTTGAACTAATCCTACTTTGTTCATGTTGGTTTTCCTTCAGTGATCAATTACAGCGCTGCCGAGGCAAAGGTCGCCGTCGTAAAATACGGCGAATTGTCCGGGTGCTATGCCGGAGTCTTTTTCTTTCATGGTTACGGATAATTGGTTGTTATCTGTTGCGTCGATTTCACAGTTGATCAATTCTGGACCGTGACGCAGTTTTAATTGCAGGGTGGTTTTTTCAGGTGGTTCTGCAATCCAATTGGGATTTGTCGCGACAAATTGATTCCGCGATGTGTTCTTGTGCTTTGTTGCGTGAGATATAAAGATGATGTTGCGCTCAATATCTTTTTTTATCACGTACCAGGGTCCTCCGCTCAATCCCAGGCCATACCGTTGTCCGATTGTGTAATAATAGTAGCCCCGATGGGGTCCCAGGATTTGTCCGGTTTCTCTGTCGATAATATCGCCTTTTTTTTCGCCCAGGTGAAATGCGATAAAATCCGGGTATCTGATTTTGCCCAGGAAACATATTCCCTGGCTGTCTTTTCGCGCTTGATTTGGCAAGTTAAAATCTCGCGCGAGTTGGCGCACTTCGCTTTTCATCATGTTTCCGATGGGGAATAATGCCCGTGCGACCTGTGATTGATACATGCCGGATAAGAAATAGGTCTGGTCTTTGACGGGGTCGGGTGCGCGTTTTAGATGATAAGTTCCGTTGCACTGTGCGATTTGTGCGTAGTGCCCGGTTGCCACTTTTTCATAACTGCTGTCTATGTGGTCAAAGAATGCGCCGAATTTGATCCGCTGATTGCAAAATATATCTGGACTGGGTGTGCGTCCAGCGCGTAGTTCGTCGAGAGCATAAGATACGACGCGCTCGAGGTATTCTGCTTGCAGGGAGATTACTTGTAGTGGTACATCGAGTTGGTCACATACGGATCGGACAAACTTCAGGTCGGCTTCCCAGGGACATTCCCCCAGGAAAGCGAGCTCGTCTTCGAGCCATACTTTTAAGTAATATGCCGTCAGGTCGTGGCCTTCATTTTTTAATATGTTCAAAGCCACAGAACTATCGACACCACCAGAGATGAGAGCGGCGATTTTCATATTGTTTTCGCTTTGTGGTTTTTACGATCTTGCAGGAGCCATCTCCCGCACCATCAACACTTGATCAGCACATAGCGATTTAATCGCGGAGATGGGCACTGTGACCACGGCTACGGATTCGCCAATGGCATTAAAGATCTCTAAAATTGCACCTTCTTCTCCACCCGCAGGATGCGGTACATATTCGACCACGACAGCAACATCACCTTGTTTTAAGTTTTCTTCCGGTATGTTGCGCGTCAGTGCTACTTCTTCATATAGTTTTGGTTTTGTCATATCACCCTGAGATCAAAAGCGGATCAAATCCACAAGGATCAGCCTCGTAACACTCTATAACTTTCGTCGCACACTCATAGTGCCAATTTGTCCTTTTGGATGTCCTGTAGCGCACCATATCGACACCATCACGATTCGGCGTTTTTTTTGAATTGTAGTAACAGATTCGCCGCCCCTGATAATGCCGAGTCAGTTTACAGAACAAAGGCAAATAACCTTGTCCGCCAAAAAACAACAATTTCTCGTCAATAGCACTTTCCAGATGGTTGAGGTCTCTGTAGTAGTCGCATTTGTAATTACGCTGATGAAACGGCTCTATATTTTTATTAAAAGTAATGTCATAGTTCGGCGTCAGGAACGACGCACGAATCAATCCCCAACTAGCTGAGAGTATATACACATTCTTCAGACAAAATGAATCTACCAACTCTCGATACACTGGATTTTTGTAGAGTTTGTAAGCCTGAAGCAATTCATGTGGATTCTCATCCTTACACGACTTGTTGTAGGCAACCAACTCTTCCCGCCAAGTTTTGCCATCTTTCGCCTCACCATCCGGACGAGCGTAGCAAAATCCTGGCTTTGGTGACACAGCCTTGGCAAGGTCAGGGTCTCCCACAAATTTCACACATCTACCATCCTCAGTTTTCATGTAACCAGCATTACATGCCTTAGATTTCGCACATGCAATCACAACCTTCATTGCGCCACCTCCATCTGTTCCACAAGTTCCTCTAACTTATCCAGAAACTCCGGGCAGTATCTGTCAGAATCAACGTGATCTTGGTTCCAAAGCCCCGATTCTCTGACCTTTTTATTTAAATTGCCTTTTGTATCCGTGCAGTGATAACCAAGCCACCCAGCCGATGGTGCATCAATTTTCGACTTATTTGTACAGAAATTGCTGAGTAGGGTAATTGTGTTGCTCTCAATGTAACTCCGAAGCTTTGCTCCAGCCTCTATATCGTACGCATCATCTACCTCTAACCACAGGAAAGGCATCCGACCAATCGTTTCGCTCACACGTATCTCCACATACTGCTCAACGCCTCTTGGAGAAGGCGTCGTCTTACTTTCCCACGTTTCGCACTTTATACTCTCTTTGTTTATTAAAGCACGTCCTACAAGAAGGCGAAATACCGATCCACGATGGTTGCCCAATCCAGAGGTTGATCCTTTGTGCTGGCTTAACCTATTCCACAATGACGTCTTAGAACCACCCGTTTTAACGGAATGCGTCCCAACCCTCACAATCCTCAAACCATCGCCACTCTCAGACCGTTCCTCACCATGCTCCATAAAGAAATACACACCCCGAGTAGGCCAGCCCGAATGCTTTGAACATTCCGCAAGAATCCTGCGCCCGCTTACTCTACGCTCCAATTTTCCAAGAATCTCATAAAACCGCTTCACATCCTCCAGTCCCATCATTTATACAAATCTCCACATCTTATATATTTTTTGACTTACTGATGTTACGCAGTACTTCAGATAAGGCATTAAAAAACACACCCTCATGAAACACCATTAATCAAAGCCATTATGCACAGCGCGTTTTTCCGTTAATTGCCGTCCTTCTTTTTTGCATCTAACTTTGAAGGCCACCACATGGCGTGTAGGCATCTGAGTAGTTTGCGCTGTGCAAGCTCCCCGCAGGGGCGCCCTTTTTTTGCTTCATTTTTTTGGGCGCGCAAAAAAATGAAGTCGCCGAAGGCAGAACAAAAATAAAAAAGATGGAATCATCACCAAAACTTTCGATACGCAACGCACCATTATTCCCAGTTTTTTCCAAACGTGCGTAACGTCAGTATCTAACCCATTACACTAACGCCGGGCCCGGAATGCGATTCCATTCGAGTTCTTCGCAATCGCCTTTGTAAACGGGCATTAAGGGCACGATTTTCCGGGCGGCGTCTTCAGACCAGTGATCTGGTATTGGGTGTCGGTTCGCCAGGCGGGCGCGCATGCCGTCGGGCAGTTCGCTATATATCGGGTGATACCACAGTGTGATCACTGTCCGCCGCTGGTCCGTTTTGTTGGCGTGTGCGCTGTGCAATAACCGCGAATCGCCAATGACCAGGTCGCCAGCGCGTACGGGAACATCTCGCTCGTCGGGGTACGACTGATAGGCCGGATGATCTGGGTCCGATACGCGCCGCAAATCTTCGGTATGTGCTTCGGGGGTTATGTCGTGCAGGGGATGTCGTTTTAAGTGCGAACCTTCGATCAATCTCAAACACCCGTTTTCACGCGAGGTATCTACGAGATAGTACATCAAAAATACCTGTTGCGGCAGGGGTTCATAACTTATGGGATCATTCCATCCCCACCAATCTTGATGCCAGAACAGGGGCGGGCTGTGCGGGGGTTTGCTGATTATAAAACCCGACGAAAAGGTGGGTTGATCAAAGCCCATTTTTCGCAGAGCATTGAGTGCTTTTGGCCATGTGACCAGTTCGGCAAAAAAGTCGTCATTGTAAATACTGATCAAACTTCCCGTGGATTTCTGTGCCTCAAAATACTCGGCGTCTTGCGCGTCTAACAGGCGATTGGATGCCGCGTTTGTCCGCTCAACCATTTCGGGGGTGAGCACATTTTCAAATACACAGAATCCGTCTCGAATTAACTGTTCGCGTTTGGAAGACATTATACTTCCTCAATGTTTGATGGTCGTGCAAAATACACATACGAGAAAATATATGAAAGTGCTAAAAAACGCAAAAATCGCCTGCCCATTGTCCTGGACAGGCGATTCTGTGTTGGTATTTTGAGTGGGTTTTAACCTACGACCAAAACATTGTTCTCCGAGCCAAATTCATTGGGCACAGCAGGTGCTTCGGGATCGTTGCGCCATTCACCGTCGATCTGATACCGATATTCATATCGCCCAGGTGTCAGGGTTGTCCAGGTTGTCCATTGGCCCTTTTTATTGGGTTTCAAAGACCGTTGTTCCCAGTTGTTAAAGTCGCCCGATACGACAACATCACCCGCTCTGGGTGCTTCGACTTGAAAGTAAACCCGTTTTTTGTCTGCCATGTTAGTTCCTCACAGAGTGTTAAATTGTGGAAATTTGTCTCAATCACGGGCTACTTTATAAGTATTTAACGCAAAAGTCAAGACCTGTAACATATATTTAACATTTGGTCAGGCGACGCGCTGTAGCATTTCGTTTATCTGGTAGCGCAACCGCGTGTGTTCGTGGTGTTGCATTGCTTTTAGCAATGGCAGTACCTGTGCATCGTCAACGCGGTCCATGTGTTCCAGAGCTGTTAGCGCGTTGAAGCCGACAAATGGCTCCTGGTCTTTTAGTGCTGTGAGCAAGTCATCACGGGCGGTTTCAGCAGCTTTGCTCCAGATGGTCAACGCGCGCGTGGCATTGTGGCGCACCCAGTCGTCGCGGTCTGATAATGCGTTGCGAATGGCGGGTAGCGCGTCGAGGGCAGGTAAGCCAA
>JAGWBW010000134.1 GCA_021295695.1 Candidatus Latescibacterota bacterium | reverse complement strand
GCCAAATTAGCCGGCGTTACATGAGGTGCATGAGGCCCTGACAAACTGCAAATCATGAAAAACGGATTGTCCTTGTTCTCTTCCACAAAGGCAGCAGCCTGTCCGCCAACCCACCAGTCGCGCGTTTGCTCTAATCTCAATCTGGTCGTAAACCCCTTAAATGCCGCCGCACAATTGTCTCCACCCTGACTAATTCCACGCGCTTCCCGTTCGCCCTTCCCCGTCTCCACCCAATCCCGATGTTCCGCCACAAAATGGCTGTCCATGCGCTCGCCCGTCTCGTGAAACGGCCCTGCCCGATGATCAAATCCGTAATAGTTGTTGCGTTCAATAGCCGCCTGATACGGTATTGTATGCATCTTGCCAAAGGCACCCGTTACAAAACCCGCCTGCCCAAACGCCTTTCCCATTGTCCATTCGGGGATTTGTGCGGGATCCAGTAAATGCCGATTGGAATAAATCCCTGACTGAAATGCATATCGCCCGTGCAACATCGAATGGCGACTCGGCAAACACGGCGATACAGCACACGTTGCCTGCGTAAACCGAATGCCCTCCTGAGCCAAACGATCATACGCTGGTGTCTGTAACCCCGGATAACCCGCACATCCGAGAAAGGAATGCGCTTGCTGGTCGGTCATTAAAATCACAACATTCATAACCACCCTCCATCGAGCAATCAGTAAATATATCGCACCCGCCTGAACTCACCGAGCATCGGGTCCTTCACGCGTTCCATGTGATCTTGCATATATTGCATCAGCGATTCCTGCAACGCCTTGTGTGTCTCGATACCGTAGAGGTTGTGCAATTCGTGCGGATCGTTTTCGAGATCATAAAGTTCTCCGATATCCGATTGATTAAACACAAACTTGTGCGTCCTGGTGCGCACCATACGAGATTTGTGCTCCTGGATCTGACCGTTGAACTGACAATACACGCTGTCGCGACCCGTCGGTTCATCCTCTCCCTTCAACAGCGAAAGAATGCTCTGCGTATCGGGTACAATATCGGGTTGCAGACCTGCGACTTCCAAAAAACTCGGAAACAGATCTTGCAGATAGACAAATTCGTCGTTCTCTCGACCTGGCTCTCGGCATTCGGGATGCGCTGCAATCAGAGGCAGGCGAAAACTCTCCTCGTCAAAAAAAGGCCCTTTTTCAAATAGCTTGTGTGCCCCCATATTGTCTCCGTGATCGGTGGAAAATACAACAAGCGTGTTTTCCGCCAGGCCGAGCGTTTCCAACTCGGAAAGCATACGCCCCACCAGATCATCGATCATAGTCATATATCCCCAGTAGCGCGCCGTAATCTCCGCCCATTCGTCCCAGTTGTTGGGATCAATTCCCCAATAACGAGAGACCAGAGTCTGAACATAGGGACGATTTTCCAGCGTATCGCAGAAACTCGGGTCCTCCGGAATTGATTTCGGGTCGTACATCGAGTAATACGGTTCCGGCACGATACACGGACTGTGCGGGCCCCAGAAATTGGTCCAGATAAAAAAGGGATCTTCTTCTTGCGCATACGCCTGCATAAGCTCAACCGTTTCCGAGGCAACCATGGCTTCGAAATTGTGCTCAATAGTTCCGGCATGGAGACCGTGCAATTCCCGATTGCGCTGCCCTGGATTTCCCTGAGCATAGAACGCTTCTATAAGCTCTGGAGGTTCCAGATTCTTCTCGTTCAAATAGTCCAGGTAATTTCTCGCAATTTGAGAATCTTTCTGCGCCCCGCTCTTGATACCTGGCATATTGATATTGGATGCGGGATAGCCATATTTGGGGAAATCTCGTTTACAGCGAAATCCCCAATCACTCGGGTTCTTTTGGTGATCCACATGCCACTTTCCCGCATACCCCAGGTTGTATCCTGCCCGAGGTAGCTCTGTCGCGAAATTGGGAAGCGACTGGTCCAACTGGCCGCCGTTGGTTTCAACCCCGGTAATGTGACCGTACCGACCAGTAAATAGCGCGGCTCGACCGGGCGCACATGGGATGATAAGCGGGAAAGCATTGTTGAAACGCACACCCCGGCTTGCCAGGTTGTCAATATGTGGTGTTCTGCACTGGGAGGCACCATAACAACCCAGCAGATCCCAGCGCTGTTGATCCGTTAGAATGAGCAGGATATTCGGTTTCTCTTGCATACTTGTGTCCTTGTAAATAGTTTTCTCTAACTCGCCATCGCCAGTATCCGATCTTCATCAATCAGGAATTCTTTCGGTAGATTGAGGGGATGACCATTTTCACACACGGGCAAATAATCCAGGTATTGATTTTTAGGCCTGAGTGCCCGCATCCAGGGCACATCGCGTTTGGCGATAAACGTCCCTGCCAGTCCGATGCGTTGTTCGTCTGAACGGTTTGGTCCGCTATAGTGCAATGCATTTTGATGCCACACGAGAATATCTCCGGGTTCCATCTCACAGGCCACTGCATCCTGTTCGGGGTTATAGCCATGATCGCGCGGATCCACTTCCGTGAGCTTATTGCCCTGTCGCTGGTGTGCAATGCGTCCCAGCTTCTGTGAAAAAGGAATTAGCTGTAAGCATCCATTCTCTTTTGTTGCACGATCAATTGCAATCCAAAAATCAAACATCATAGGCTCGTTGGGATCATAGGGGGCCGGGGGCATGTTCCAGGCTGCAGAATCCTGATGCCAGGGAGTAATAGAACCGTGCCTGGGTGGTTTTAGAAAGAAGCCACCGGCGTTTACACAAAAGTCATCCTGTAAAACAGAGCGCACCAGCCCGACGGTTCGCGGATTTGAAATCATCTTTTTCCAGAGCGTCTCATTGTGATACGCCGGACTATTCAAACGATAAAATCGGTGCAATGGATTCCCGGCATTCGGCTGGTCCTCCTTCACATGCCCAACTCCTAATTGCTCGTATATGTCGGCGTGTTCGGCAATAAACCGAACGCGCTCTTTGATTATGGGGATATCGTCCTGGTTCAACAATCCTTGAAAGATGAAATATCCCTTGTCCAACACTTCCTGTTTCCAATTTTTATCGCGTATCTCGTCCCTTTTCATAACAGATTCCTTTGTCAATGGCCTAATCCGCCAGCCCATCCTGGTTTTCATCGTCTATGCCAGCATAGGGGCTTTCAACGATGGCCTCCCAGGCCACCCGACGCATAATCCTATCAACCCGTTCGGGGATCCCTTCCGGCGCGTAATCGGCGATGGTTTCCGGACTTCTTCGGTAAAGCATTCCAAAATACATATATCCCGCCAGTTGCTCAATCCCACTTGTTCTGGATAGGTGACCGCCGTCTCGATAGATCCCGCGTTTGCCGGCTCGGCCTCGATCTTCATCGATGCAGTCAAATTCTGGCAGCTTCCCTTCATGGTATAACCGGATCATTTTCATGACGGCTTCTCCCGCTGGGATCATGTGAACTTTTCCAGGATACTTATCTTCCAAACTGGTGTATAGCAGTTTGCCGATGGTTTTTTGCAGGTTTTTGTGATCGGCCTCCAGGCTGGCCATCACCTCGTCGGGTTGCTTTTCCTTGTAAGAGGGAAGATGTCGGGGCCATCCGTCCTGGATATAGAATCTCATTTCGGGATTGTTCTCAAGGCAGAAGTCGATCCACTGTGTGTAATACTCGGGCAGGTCATCGTAATAGCAACCCCAGGTCATGACGTCCCATTCGCCAGTTGCAATCGCGGGCAGCAAAATGGGTGCAGGGGGTGTGTCCTCGTTCCATTTGCCGAATTCCTTGAGCCATATTGCATTGGCTGCTCCTGTCGATCCGCCCCCTCCGTGGATGCGCTGGCGATGGCCCGTGTATCCCGCCGCTCCGGCAATTTCAGGAAGCTTGTTTCGGCCCGGTGCGACCCAGCTATGTCCTGTCATTACGATTCGGAGTCCATTTCCTTTCTCAAAGGATAGGGGACCTCGCTGCGCCGAGTTTTTCCCCCTTTCTATGAATTTGGCGAACTCGGCTTTGTCCGGTTTGTGAATCAGGGTCTTTTGTATCCGCGCGCCAGTCCGGTTGGGTTGCGTGCTGTTTGGCCCAATTGTTTCGGCCTGATATGCGCGCCATTCCGCTGCTGTAAGGATTCCGTCCTTATTCTTATCCGCCTTCGGATACTGCTCCAGAAATCTTTTGAAACGCGGATCCGTCTCCGATGTTCTCTGTTGCGCCAAAGCCAGTCCTATAAAACTGCAAAGGCAAAATACAAAGATGAATTTTGTTTTCATCGGCTGTTCCTCCGTGTTAGGGGCTGGATGGCTTATGTCCCTCAGAACGCCATATTGGCTACTTCGGTTGTGCGAAGGCGACGAGCGCGGCGTCCTGCCCGGTGCCTGTCGCGATGACGACGAACTGGCGTCCTGAGCGCGCGCGGTAGGTCATTGGGTTCGCGTTCGTTGGAAATGGCGTCGTGCCACGCCAGACCTCGTTGCCCGTTGCCTTGTCGAACGCATAAAGGTGTATTATAAACATCCTGGATTGGTCTCCAAACTTTAGTATGTATAAAAAAATGAGGCATGCACATTGGCAATATACAGTTCGCTAAAAAAGTACGCAAGGGTCCAAACCCAAGCCAAATTCCCCTTGCTTGGGAACGAGAGAACCATTTATTTATTGCTTCCTATTCGCAGGCTTGCAACGATTATAAAAGGTTGCGCCATTCTCAAAACATTTTACGGAGGAATAAAATGACTTCCAATCAGGACTGGTGGCCAGATCAATTGGACCTGAAGGCTCTCCGCCAGAATTCTCCCATGTCCGATCCAATGGACAAGGATTTCGACTACGCTGAAGCAGTTAAGACTCTTGACGTCGATGAACTGAAGAAGGATATCGAAGAGGTGATGACGACCTCGCAAGATTGGTGGCCAGCCGACTACGGTCACTATGGGCCTCTCTTTATCCGCATGACATGGCACGCCGCAGGCACTTACCGCATCAGTGACGGTCGAGGTGGTGGAGGCTCTGGACATCAGCGCTTTGCGCCCCTCAATAGCTGGCCCGACAACGGGAATCTGGACAAGGCGCGTCGCTTGCTCTGGTCGATCAAGCAGAAGTACGGCCGGAATCTCTCCTGGGCCGATCTGATCATCTTCGCCGGCAATTGCGCTCTGGAGTCGATGGGGTTCAAGACCTTTGGTTTCGCCTTCGGACGCCCGGATGTCTGGGAGGCAGACGAGACGGACTGGGGCTCCGAGACGACGTGGCTCGACGATCAACGCCACGACGCCGACGGCGATCTTGATGGACCGCTCGGTGCCGACCACATGGGTCTGATTTACGTGAATCCGGAGGGGCCGAATGGCAACCCGGATCCGGTCGCTGCAGCACAATACATTCGCCAGACTTTCAAACGCATGGCGATGAATGACGAGGAGACGGTTGCGCTTATTGCCGGTGGCCACACGTTCGGCAAAGCCCATGGTGCTGCCGCTGAGGATAATGTTGGCCCCGAACCGGAGGGAGCTGGCATAGAAGAGCAGGGTCTCGGTTGGAAAAATAGCCACGGCTGTGGCAGAGGCGGCGATACGATCACCAGCGGGCTGGAAGGTGCCTGGACCAGTAATCCGGTGAAGTGGGACAACGAGTTCTTCGAGAACCTGCACAATTATGATTGGGAGCTGACGAAGAGTCCTGCTGGTAAATGTCAATATGCCCCCAAGAATGCCGCTGAAGTAGCCACCGTGCCAGATGCGCACGATCCGTCGAAGAAGCACGCCCCCATAATGCTCACTACAGACCTGTCACTGAGAATGGCCCCGGACTATGCGACTATAGCAAAGCGCTTTCTCGAAAACCCGGCGGAATTTGAAGACGCCTTCGCCAGGGCGTGGTTTAAGTTGCTTCACCGCGACATGGGGCCTCGCAGTCGGTATATCGGACCCCTGGTTCCCGAAGAGCCGCTGTTGTGGCAAGACCCGGTCCCCGATGTGGATCACGAGTTGGTCAGTGAGCAGGATATCGCCGACCTCAAAGCGAAGGTCCTCGCTTCGGGGCTGTCTGTTTCTCAACTGGTCTCGACCGCCTGGGCATCGGCGACATCGTACCGCGGCACCGACAAGCGCGGTGGCGCGAACGGCGCGCGCGTCCGCCTCGCGCCGCAGAAGGACTGGGAAGTGAACGACCCGGCCGCGCTCAACGGGGTGTTGCAGACGCTGGAGCAGATTCAGACGGAGTTCAATAGCTCGCAGAATGGCGGGAAGCGGGTCTCCCTTGCTGACCTGATCGTTCTGGCCGGGTGCGCAGGCGTCGAGCAGGCTGCCCAGAACGCCGGTCATGACGTACAGGTTCCCTTTGCACCGGGTCGTACGGATGCGACGGAGGAGTGGACCGACGTGGAGTCCTTCGACGTGCTCGAACCCACCGCAGACGGGTTCCGCAATTATCTCCAGGCAGGGCAGGAAGGTACACCGGAGGAACTGCTGGTGGAGCGGGCATACATGCTAACGCTGACCGCTCCCGAGATGACGGTGCTCGTTGGCGGCATGCGCGTCTTGAATGCGAACACCGAGCAGTCTGAGCACGGCGTGTTCACCGATCAGCCAGGGACGTTGACCAATGACTTTTTTGTGAACCTGCTCGACTTGAACACCGAGTGGAACGCGACCTCCGCATCGCAGGACGTGTTTGAGGGACGCGATTCTCGGACAGGTGATCTCAAGTGGTCCGGCACCAGGGTAGATCTCGCCTTTGGTTCAAACTCCGAGCTTCGAGCCATCGCGGAAGTCTATGGATGTGACGATGCGCAGGAAGTTTTCGTGCGCGACTTCGTAAATGCGTGGGATAAGGTGATGAATCTCGATCGCTTTGACCTATCGTAATCTCAAAGGCTGAGGCCCGCAGGTCCATCGCCGCGTTTTTCGGGCACAAAAAAAGGCCACATGGCCGTTCAGGGGAGGACACCGAATGCAAGTGTCCTCCCCTTATGTCTTGCAGCTTTAGTTCATTCCATAAATAGAAGAACCCCATTTGCTATCATCGCCCTGACGTTGACCGCATTGTTCATCACGGGTAGGACTGTACCTTTAACTGCTGCAGCGTGTCCTGGGGATTTTGACGGCAACAGGAGCGTTAATATAGCTGATTTTCTGGCTTTTGTAGTGGTCTTTGGCACCAGTTCTGCGGATGCGAATTACAATGCACAGATGGATTTGGACAGTAATGGGCGCGTTGATATAGCTGATTTTTTGGCTTTTGTAGAGGTCTTTGGTACAGAGTGCGGTGACGATAGTAGTGATACAATGGGTTTATTTACACAAACACTTTTCCACAATGGTATAACAAGAGAATATATTATATATGTGCCTGAGGCTTATGATGGTACTTCAAAAGTTCCACTAATGCTTAACTTTCACGGATATGGTGGGATTGCAAACCAATACTTAAAATATGCAGATATGCGGCCTCTGGCAGATATGGAAAATTTTATTCTGGTTTATCCCCAAGGGACCTTGCTGAATGGAGATCCGCACTGGAATTCTGGTTTAGAATCAGAGAATAATAAAAGTGATGCGGATGACTTTGGCTTTGTGGAAGCATTAATTGATGAAATTTGTTCCAATTATAATATTGAT
>JAGWBW010000133.1:15440-29527 GCA_021295695.1 Candidatus Latescibacterota bacterium | reverse complement strand
CATGAGGTTGAGCAATGTGGGCATCAAATCGGGCGTGCCGATCAAGAGGTCATCTGTGCCGGGTGTGATTTTTCCGGGCCAGCGGATGATAAATGGTACGGCAAATGATTCTTCATAGTGTACGGTTTTGCCCATGAGTCCGTGGCTGCCCATCATTTCACCGTGGTCAGAGGTGAAGATTACGATGGTATTCTCTTCCAAGCCCTCGGTTTTCAAACAGTCCAATATGCGTCCGAAGTTTTCATCGACGCCGGTTACCATGGCGAAGTAGTGTTTCGCATTTTCGCGGGCGCTGTCACCGCGTGTATCGGTGGGGACGTTGGGGCGCGTCAAGAGGTCTTCATGGGTGGCATCGCCGTATCGGGCGACGTATTCTTCTGGTACTTGTTTGAATGGCATGTGCGGTGGGTTGTAGGATATGACGAGTGAGAATGGTTTTTTGGGGTGCCGGTATTTGCCATCTTCATTGCGGATGTAGTTTATTGCGATGTCGGTTTCGTGTTTGGTGGACCATTCCTGCGGGTCAATGCGTTTGTCAATGGGGTCATTGCCGGTCCAATAATGGGGGTTGAAGTGCCAGTCGCAACAGCCGTAGGAGTACCAGAAGTCATATCCGTGTCTGCGCGGTCCCGGCGGGGTATATGAGTCCCAGATGACGCCATTTCCTCTCGCATTGGGTGGATCGAGGTGTAGTTTGCCCAGGTACGCCTGATTGTAGCCGGCTTGATGCAAGACGTCTGAGAAGCACTCCGCATTTTCCCGGAGGTAGTTTTCGTATTGTACTGTGGTGGAGTTGACGTTGCCGAGTACGCCATTGGCGTGGGGATATTGTCCGGTGAAGAGCATTGCCCGATATGGGCTGCATACGGGTCTGTTGCTTACGGCGTCGGTTAATACGAGGCTTTCGGATGCAAATCGGTTGATATTGGGGGTTAGTACGGGGTCTTCGTTCATGAATCCCATGGCTTGTTTGCGATATTCATCGGGGAATACGAATACGAGGTTGGGATGATCAGGCATCTTTGTCTCCATTTGTAAGTACGCGAGGAATGAGCACCGCCATAAATTGTGCCAATAGCCGCTGATGTCAAGGATAACCATTGGTGCAGGTTATCCTTTATAGCCGGTCAGGGGTCAGTTATCTATTGTAGGGGCGAGGCATGCCTCGCCCGTCATTCCTGCATGGTGTAAAGCCGCCACGCGCAAGCACAACGCCAGTAATCCAGCAGGTTTTTGTTTTTTAATTCCCAATTTTTAATTGCTTCATTTAACCCGATCGTAAATCGCCTCTAATTTTCTGACCTGTTTTTCCAGGTTGTGTTGGTTTTCGACGTGAGCGCGGCCAGCACGGCCAAATTGTTCGGGGGAACGGAGGAGGGTGTCCAGTCCCTCAGTGAGGCCCGCGATGTCTCGTTCGGGATATAATAGGCCGCATGTTTTGTCGATTACTACTTCGGGGATGTCGGCGTGTAGGGACGATACAATGGGGACGCCCATTGCCATGGCTTCGATCAATGCGACGGGGGCGCCACCTTCGGTGTCGCCGTCTGATGCTGTGACGCTGGGATAGAGGAGGATTGTTGCGCGTTTTAGTTCTTGAAGTGCGAGAGGATGGGGGAGCAGGCCGAGCATTTTTACGCGGTTTTCAAGGCGCGGTTTCCGTATTTCGGCTTGTAGTTGCGGGCGCAAAGGTCCGTCGCCGATCATCCGCAGTTGGGCGTCCGGGTATTTTTCCGCTATTTTTGCAAATGCCTGGATTGCGTATTTCAATCCCTTTTTTTCTCGAAATACGCTGTATGTCAATACGACGGGTTGTTCGGGTGTGTGGTCGGTTCTGAAAGGGATTTTGTCGAGATCTACGCTTAGGTGTTGGACGATTACCCGGTTGGCCGGGCATCCCAGTGCGATGAGTTGTTCGCCCATGAAGGGTCCTTCGACGAGAAAGAGATCGCCTTCGGCAAAGAGCCGTTTGTAGCGTTTTTGCCATTTTTTTTGCCGGGGTAGTGCCGATACGTCCAGGCCGTAAAAGGTGGTGATGAGGGGGATGCCCGTTCGCTGTTTTGCGGAGAGACACCGGTATCCCTCCTGCCCAAAGTGCGCGTGGATGAGGGCGGCGTTGTGTTCGTGGAGCCAGTTTTCATAGCCGGCGTACGTGCCGCGCATTTTGCGAGTGAGGCGGAGGGTTGTTCTGCGAATGGGGGGAATATCTTCGGCTGATAGAACGGGGTCTATGGGAAAACGATCCAGGTTCTGGCGCATTTGTGTGAGGACGATGGGGCGATACCGTTTCAGTGCGCGGATCTGGTCGTATATCCAGGTGGCTGTTGCTGGCAAATAGGGGTTGGCACTGTGCGCGACGACAGGTTTCATGCGATTTCTCATAAAAAACTCCCCGATGATACGATCAACGATCCTTCGGCGCAGGAAACATCTCATAGACTTGTTGGACCTGAACCGCATTCTGATGAACGAGAAATACGCTCACTATCTCCCGCCAACGAAAGATCCGGGTTAGTATTCAGAGAATCCCCAGCCTACAGGCCCAAGTTTTTTTGGCAAGAGCGGCAAAACGATTGCGATAATGAAGATCTCATTCATGAAATATCTCCTGTGTTCATGTTCGCCGAGATTGCCCATATGGTTGTTTTTTCTTTTTTTGGTGCGCGGAAATTATTCCGCTACTCAAGATGATCGCCAATGCCGTTCTTGTTTTTATCTGTAACGCCGGAGAGGGGATGCTCCACCACCGCTTTCCAGGCGATTTCGCGGAAAATTTCGTCAAGGTCGGCGCTTAGGAAACTCGGATTCCTATTGAACTTGATAGGCGCTGAAATGAGTTCGGGGGATTTGCCGTAGAGCGTGGCGTAGAAGACATAGCCCTCCAGGCGGTCGAAGCCGGGCCCCAAGTGGCCGCGTTGGTCTGCCCAGATAGAACTTTCTTTTCCGCCAATGACCTTATACAGGCCTTCTACGCCGGGAAGCTCTCCTCGGATGAAGCGTTTGGCCGCCTCCGTCATGGCGGCGCGCGTCGGCAAGATGTAGACTTCATCGGTTGATTCGCGCAGCGTTTTCACGAAGTCCGCAAAGCCAGTGTTCACAGGGGCGTTGAGCTGATCGAAGACCGCATCGGTGAAGAACGCTTCAGACTCCGGGTTTCCTTTCCGATTGAAGACTCTCTGGACCTGAGATAGCGTGGGCCAGCCGTCGATGAGAAAAAACTTCATGCCGGGATTGTATTGTTCGCAGAAATCGATCCAGCACGTGTAAAATTCCGGACGATCACCGACGTAGGGTCCCCAGATCATCGCCTCCCATTCCGCGTTGGAAATAGCAGACAGCAGTTTGGGCAGGGGCTTGCCGTCGAATTGGAAGATGCCATTTTCCTGCTCCCATTTGTAGCGAACGCTGCCCTTTTCCCCGCCGCCGTTATGCAGGCAAAAGGGCTGCTCGAACCCGGCGGCACGGGTGATGGCGGGTAAGGTTCTGTAGCCGGGCGCAGTGAAGCTGTGGCCCGTGCCCACGATGCGCATGATGCCGTCGGCAGGCTTGGGAAAGGAAAGGGCGTCGCCCGCATCCACATAACTTCGACCCGCAGGGCCGCGCTTATAAATTGCCATAATCTCATCAGGCGTCTTAAAGCTTACCGCGTGCGGCGGGAATTCATCCTTCTCCCAGCCGGGATGAAATCTCCCCTTCCATTGCGCTGCTGCGGTCTCAGCTTGCTCCGTGTGCGCGCGGGCGGCCTTGATCTCCTCTGCGGTCAGCTTGCCATCGCCATCCGCATCCGCGCCGGGATGTTGCCTGAGGAATCGAGATAGTTCTTCTTCGGAGAACTGTTGCGCTTGCGCATTCGAGAAGGGTGCGGCCGCCACCA
Organism: Candidatus Latescibacterota bacterium; assembly: GCA_021295695.1. Taxonomy (GTDB): domain Bacteria; phylum Latescibacterota; class UBA2968; order UBA2968; family UBA2968; genus VXRD01. Next base: position 25,653 of record JAGWBW010000133.1, on the reverse strand, counting down.
GGGCGAGGATCACTAAGAGTAGGATTGGGCGTTGTTTGTTCATGGTTTCTCCTTATTAACTGATATTTCCCACATACAACCGCTCGCGCCTATCGCGAACAGGTTTCAATTATATTATCGACGTTTCCCTGCGTGCGAACCATCAAGGTGCCTTTCCATGTCCCGGAGAATCACCATCTTGGCGTTCGGTATGGCCTCCTGGGTATCCCACTGGGCCTTGAGCACCACATCTCCTTTTTTTTTCGAAACGAAAGATCCGGGTTAGTATTCAGAGAATCCCCAGCCTACAGGTCCGAGTTTTTTTGGCAAGAGCGGCAAATAGAGCTTCCGCCAGACGTGGTCGCCACTCACGACGTTGTCTGCCGATTTCTCATCCCATATTTCCATAAAGGCTTCTCCACCTGATACGGTATGGCTCTTGTCCAGTTCCACTTCTTCCTGGCCTGGTTTCTTGATCCACAGACGATATCGGTATCTGCCAAGGGGCTGATCCAGTGGCACTTCTATAAGACTCACGCCTCTCATACTTATGTCTGCCGCAATCTCTCCCTTTGTTTCGAAACCGGGTGCATCAAGGCCTTCTACCGAGCTGAGTTCTACGCGATAGGTGGTCCCTGGTTCTCCCGTGCAAACCAGTGTGATGGTATCGCCTCTCATGATGCCGACTGGCATATCCATACTGAATGGATGCATGCCGTCTTTCAGCCCAAGTTTCTCAAAACGGCGTGTCTTTCTGTTGACCCGGAAGTATTCTTTGCCGGGGTCAACCAATGGACCCTTTGGCGCCTTTGGGTCCACAAATTGCGAGAGGGCCTCCCACAGTTTCTCATGTAAGACGATACCCCCTTGGGGCGTTCTTCGGAAAGCGTGGCCAGCGCGCACGATATGATCCACATGGAGCCGGACATCTCCCTTTTTCTTCATTTTTTCTTCGAGCTTATTCGCATATTCGAGCATGTTGAAGTGAGGTAGGACATCATTCGTTCTTACTTCGAGAAACAGCGACGTTCCCGCTTCCAATATCCCATCCATCATTCTGTCCGAGAATTGACGCCAGTCAGGATTGGTGCCTTCTTTTCCTGAAAGGACATATGTCGCTACTTCAAAAACATCTTTACCTGTGAAGTGCGTGTTGACAAGGGCTTTCTCATTGATGTCTTCTGCGCGGACATAAATACCATCTGTAGCCGGATATCTCCACCCCGGTTTCCAGGCATCGTGAAATCCCGTTACCTTACAGAGATTCATGAGCTGCTTGGGATAGGTTGCTGTATAAATTGTCTTTCTGTTGTCGGGGTTCGAAGCAAAGGAACCTGCGGAGACAAATTTCATGGTGTAATCAAGGTTCAGAGGATTGCTTGCCATGAGCACTGCGGTTATCCCGCTTCTGGAATTTCCGGTTGCCATGACACAGTGACGGTCTCCGCCAAGTTCCTTGGCCGCGTAATCGATGATTTTTCCAAATTGCTGAAATGCCCTTGGATTTCGTGTGTAGGTGGCCCAGGCGCCTCCCCCATTCCAGATCACACCGATCGCGCCTGTGCGTCCCTCGATGCCGCTCTTGGCAACGATAGACCCAATGGCAGCGCCTCTGCCTGATCGATGGAACACATGTTCATTAAGATCGTAGTGACCTACTGTAACGATCGGATAAGTGCCTTCAGGCGCGTCGCTCTTCCAGTTTGGCGGCAGGAAGAAAGTTGCCAAACATCCAGGATCATCGTCGCTGCTTTTGATAATCTTTGCATGCAGCACCTGGACATAACCGGGAGCCTCTTTGAGCCTTGTGGGCGCATTTCGACTTGTGAAGGCGTCCGGACGATAAAACTTTAGCTCAACACCGGTTTCTTTGGCTACTTGCTCTGCCACATCGCTGACGCGTTTGGCACCGAAGGTTCTCAGGCTGAAATTCATGCCCACGTAATGATTCAGATCTGGCAGAAAATTGCTGTTTCCCTCCCGATAATAATAGTAAGAATCACCAGGCCGATATTTTTCTTCGGGCGGCGGCACCGTGTAGTCCGGTTTGTCGTTGGCCATGTATTCAAAGGCGTTCTTCTCATTGCTCCAGTGGGTGACAATGGGAAGTTCATGCTGGATGGGTTCTTGGGCTCTGACACTCGAAATCATGGTCAAAGCAACGATTGCGATAATGAGGATCTCATTCATGAAATATCTCCTGTGTTTTTACACGATCAACGACCATTGGGTAGTGGAAACATCTCGTTCACTTGTTCATAGCGCTTATTCTTCAGGTTTAGGAACGGCCCCGCAGTCTGATGAACGAGAAATACGCTCACTATCTCCCGCCTCCGGTCAATTCGCAAATGCGCTCCTAACGCACCGTTGTGAAAAACGAGATCGGCCAGGCCAGACTCTGAAACGTCGCCCCGGAACCATCCCAATCCGTAGGTCCTCTTGCGGGCAAAACGTGGCCTGGAGGCGATGACACACCTTGCGCATACCAGATGGATGCGGCATTGAATACAACGTTGTCCTTGGGTCCATTATAGATCGTCGCTGCCTGGGATGAATCGAGTCTATTTCTTCCGTCGATCGCATTGCTTGTAGCCAGGATTTCATGACCGGGCAAATCGCGGCGATTCAGGCCATTTTGACACGCAAAACGCTTCCAAAAATGAAAAACTGCTTGCAAATGGAATCATTATAACTCTCAACGGTCTGATCGATATCCTCTTGAGACATTGCGTTGACTTTTGTAGTATAACACCGTACTCTTAAAATTTCAATCTATGACTGTGATTGTCTGAAATACGTCCTAGTGGAGAGAACAACAGAAATCCGCCTGGCACCGAAGTTGCCAGGTATGGGAATTTACCCCGTTGATGGATGAGGCGCAAAATCCATGAATGCAACATACAGAGACACCATCGCCCATCTAATCGCGATGTCGCCCTTTGATATTGAGCCTGATGTACAAATAACCGGACGCGTGCCTACTATGGCGAGTTCTATGTTTCTGACGAACAAGGAACAGGGCGACTGGGCAGAAGAGATTGTCCTCAATGCAATCAACGAAAACTCTCGGGAATATTGTGCAATAAAGTACGGTCGCGCGGATTCTCTATCAGCCGGTGACCCTGGGTTTTCCGAATTTTATGCTTCTTATATCGATGAGTTGAACACGATTGGCAAGAAACCCGATCTTCTCGTCTATAAGCGGGAGGACATTCCTGAGCATTATGACCTGGATGATGATGCGTTTATCCGGAAGGCAGTAGCGGCTATTGAGGTTCGTTCAAGTAGTTTTCTTGCTAACAGGTATTCGTCATTCATGGAGAATAGAACACTCGAAGCGGAATCCGCCATTCAACAAATTCAACAGGAAATTCTCTCAGAACCCTACGCGAGCCTGCTTGCAGAAAAGAGTCCCGCAATTTATGAAATGATACAAAACGCAACCATTGATACGTTTCGAGAATTGAATTTCAAGCGGAGGGGCTGGTATTCGACTCAACTTTTGCAAGAGTTAAGTGAGCTTTTGAAATCTCTAAAAGAACAGATGCAAATCCTTCAAAAACGGGACTATCTCAGCATCACACCCAAGATCGAAGACCTGGCACTTGTCAACCGCTGGATTCAACATTTTGGGGTGAAGCACTCCTATTTGCAGGTGTTTTTTGATAAAGCATACGTTATTCCGTTTCAGGATATTCTGAAAATAACCTCTGATCCAAAAAACGAGGGTGTGGTTTTCTCTATAGAGCGAGATGTCAAAAATCAAGGCAAGACAACTATCAAGATCAATGTTCAGGTTGGAAAAGAGATTTTGGGCAGGATTGAGATGCCACAACATCGCTCTGCTTTGAAAGAATTGGAGCGCGGGCGTCTTCTGTTTTATGTCACTTTCCACGGGGGACGTGGCTATCTCGATCCGGCTGTCTTCTCTCAGGAGATATTAAATGCAGGTTAATCAAGCCGAATACCTGCGGCGCGTTGGCGAGGAGCATCGCAAGAGATATGGGCAGTTCTTCACTCGTCCTGAAGTGGCCGAATTTATGGTGCGGTGGGTCTTGAAATCAGGACAGAGGACGCTCTTTGACCCTGCCTTTGGTCTGGGTGCTTTTTGGCGTCCCGTTGCCGACGATGCGAGCATCGTGTTCGCTGGGAGTGAGAAAGATCCCAAAATTCTCGACTGTTGGGCGGGAGGGGCAGGGGAGAGGAAAGTAGAGATTGAACATGAAGACTATCTGCTCTCCTGGGGGAAATCGCACGCCAATATCGTCTGTAATCCGCCTTACATGCGCTTCCAGAAGTTTATTGGCAGGGATTCTGTATTCAAAGCGTTTGTCGATAATCTGGGTTTGAGATTGTCGGGATATACGAATACGGCATCTGCATTTCTGCTGAAGTCGCTCTCTGAACTGAATGGGGAGGGACGACTTGCGTATATCATGCCTCTTGAGTTTCTCAATACTGGATATGGAATCATTGTTAAGAAACGCCTTATCGAGAGTGGTCATCTTGTCTCTATTATCAACCTTAAATGCGAGAAGGACATCTTTCCCGATGCGATAACCTCAGTGGGAATAATTCTATATGACGCCTGTCGGCAATATTCGCACGTTGATTTCCGTATCGCCGATTCGATTTCTTCGCTGGAAAACATCCTTGAGAGCCAGCCAATCACCAGGGTCGCATTGGACCGACTCAATCCCGAGTCGAAGTGGTTGTCATACTTCCAAAAAAATACATTCGATATCAATTATGGAATGACCGTTCCGCTGAACTATTATGGCCATTTCAGCAGAGGCATTGCCACTGGAGCCAATGCATTTTTTGTTTTGAAACCGTCTCGCGCCAAAACACTGGGAATCAATGGCCCGGAGGTTGTTCCCTGCATTACGAAAAGTTCTCAAATTCGGCAACCCGTATTTGGTCGCGCTGACTACGATGATTTGGTCAGAAACGATGCGCCTGTTTTGCTATTCAGTGTTAGTAAGGCACACTCGAAGCACGCGGCGGATTATATTCGGAGTGGGGAACAAAGAGGTTATAACACGCGCTTTTTAACAAAAAATCGAAATCCCTGGTACAAGACGGAAAGAAGAGCACCCGCACCACTGCTTCTTGGCGTTTTTTCACGCGGCGGCTACAAGATTATTCGCAACAGAAGTGAGGTGTTGAATTTGACGTGTTTTCACGGCTTTCAGCCCAATATTATTGGTATGGCATATCTCGACCGCCTGTTTCTCTATCTGGCCTCTGCGCCGGGGCGCGATATAGTTTCATTATCCGTTCGACGATACGGCGACGCGCTGGATAAGTTCGAGCCAAACGATCTGAACGATGCGCTTGTACCAGGCCAGCAGGTGTTTGATGAACTTTCGAATAGGGAGGTCGCGAAAGCCGTTCGCTGTGCAGAAAGAACCGGAAAAACGCCCGGCTGGATAGACACTTTCTTTGAGCAATTGATGATACCCACCGACCATTAGCACCCTCTGTCCTATTCCCTCCAAATCCATACAACTCTACTTTTTGCCTTCGGTTTGTTTGCGATATTTCGAAGTCACCTGCTCTATCTCATCGAGCAGGACCTCAACAGATACGTCTTTGGCGATGGTGGTATTTAGAGAACCATAATGGATCTCGAGACATTCCAGGAGTAATGCTTTGATCTTGTCTTCGTCTGGCTTGTGCGGTATCGGACTTTCCTTATCATCATAGAGCTTGTCGAGTTCCGCTTTTTTGCGATCGAAGAACTCTCTGAGTTGCTCCTTTGTCCATTCTCCCCGACGGATTGATTTGTAAATCTCTTTATACCGATCAAGTACAATATCACCTTCTCGCATGATCATTTCGCACTCATAGGCCAAGCGAACCAGGTGATATCCGAATTTGGTATCATATCCAAACCGTTCGACATCTGATTGCCGGCGCGGGTTTGTGCGGCTTTCTGCATCGAGCTTCTTGAGCTGGGAATGGGCATAACCCAAAAACTTGTGGTATGCACCCTTGTGCAAAAAAGCTTTTCGGCTTTGCCGCATGCGATCATAAATCTGGGAGGTAGATAACAGGCATCTGGGAGGCAGGAATAGAATCTCCACCATATTTGGATTGTTTTCCATTGCAAGCTGGAAGAATTTCACGATGTTGTAGATCGCAATGTCATAAGTCTTTCGCTCATCCTTTGCTTCTATGCCGTGCGCCTGGAATTGATCGAATTTTGGGGGTTGTGTACCGAAGCCCTGGATATATCCTGCAAGGTGGGGAAAAATAACTGTCTTTGGAGGGATGACGATTCCGACAATATCCCGATCAGCCTTTTTTGGGTCTTCGCATCCGTAGGCAAAAGATCCGGTTAGTCCTTCGAGCATTATGTTGTCTGGCAGCCAGGGTGGGGGATGAATGAGGCCCTTATTGGCAAGCCTCGCTGTGCGTGTGAGTCTCTTCGGTTTCGGCATTTCCTGACCTCTTTCTTTTTTCAGGAGGCATTCCATTGACTTGTGTAGTATAACACCGTAATTTTGAAATATCAATTTATGAGTGTTTGCCTGGCATCTAATTAAACAAAGAGAATTGAGGAGCGGTGTACAACCTTGCCCAGAGCGGAGCCAAACGGGTCTGCGTAGCAGTTCATTGTCCCACTCCCAATTTTTATTTACAAGGAATGACACTATGACTCGACAACCATTCTCGCCACCATCTCGGAAGCTACCCGATTGGTTCTACGAATCGAAACCTGCCCAAGAAATCATCACAAAAGCATTTGTTCAAGCAAGCAGAGAACGCGCTATCGAATTTATCTTAAGAGCTTTAGACCTTCGCTTTGATCTCGACCCTGATCAGGCTTGGCTATTGGCTGCCCGCATTGCGGCTCTCGAAGATTTGGAAAGCCTCAATAGGTTTCATCGTGCGGCGATACAGGTGCCTACTCTAGCGGCGTTTCAAGATTTGTTATCGGAGGCGTTCAGGTCCGAATCATCCATTGGTCAGCTAGTCGTCGAAGAAGGTTTTGAGGAAGGGAGCAGAAAATACGCCATCAAATTTCTCCGTGAAGTGTTAGACCTTCGCTTTGATACGGGCGAGGTGAGACAGTTGACCGCTCGCATTGCGGGTATTAAAGATGTGCAACAACTCAAGCAATTACATTGTGCGGCGATACAGGTGCCCGATCTTGAAGAATTCAGACTCATGTTAGATGATATGACAGTGGCATGACGAAATTTCTCCAAATTCTCCCCACTGCTTGCAATCCAAATCCATCCAAACAAATCACCCCTGAAGAGCGTATCTCTCCAGGGGTTTTAAATTCTCTTATATGTGGCGCTACTCACAGCTATATCCACTTCCTCTGTCAAAATTTGATTCACCACTTCGCCCAAATCTTTGCCTCTTTTTTTTGCAACCTGTTCAAGCCGGTGCTGGAGTTTCGCATTGAGGTAAATTGGCAGCCGGATTTCGGCTCCCTCGCGATAAAATTTTCCTCTTTCGGCTCTGGAGAAATCGTATTCTGGTTTCATTGGCTATCTCCTTGTGTACTGTCTTGTTTCATTCCGGGTTGCCTTACGTGCCGAGATTAACCGTATTCGAGCAGTTACCGCTGTTTCTTCTCGGTATGTGTGACAAACAACCAGTAAACTACCTGTTCGATCTATGCCAAGAATGATCCATCTATCCTCGTCTTGGCTGTGCTCCTCGTCAAATTCAGAGAAGGCGTGTGGATCCCAAAAAACAGTAGCAGCACGCTCGAAAGCAATGCTGTGGTCCCGAAGATTTTGTTGCGCTTTAACAGGGTCCCATTCAAATTGATATTGAAACGGGTTAGTCACTTATTGTCCTATCAATTTCACCTATAATTCACTAAAAAAATGAAATACCTGGCACTTTACTACTGTGTCTTATAATAGCAAATGAGTGATGTAAACACAATGCGAAAAATCAGATCGCGGAGTTTTTTGAAGACATCGACAACCAATTATTTTGCTTAAGGCGTTCTTCAGTAGGTTTATCATTTGCCATCAATTTGCCCAGCCTCTTGTTGGACCTTACTTTACAAACCGATTAAACACATTCTCCATCATGTGTTGCACGCGCGGCAGGACCTTTCGGCCTCGTGGGCCCAATCCAATGCCTCCCACAACAATCTTAACTGAGGATGATACGATCAACGACCCTTCGGCGCCGGAAACATCTCATAGACTTGTTGTATAAGCCTATCTTTCAGGTCCTGGACCTGAACCGCATTCTGATAAACAAGAAATGCGCATACCAACTCCCGCCTCCGATCAATTCGAAAATGCGCCCCCCACGCGCCGCCGTGAAAAACGAGATCGGCCAGGCCGGACTCTGAAACGTCGCCCCGGAACCATCCCAATCCGTAGGTCCTCCGAGGTCTGTCAGGTGACTGTAGTCGCCGCATCTCGCTTATGGATGCCCTGGAAAGGATTCGCTTTCCGTCAAACACGCCGTCGTTCAGGTGCATCTGACCGAACACCGTCAGCTCGTCCAACGTGGTAAACAGCGATCCCCCCGACAGGATGAAGCGGAAATCCTCGATCTCCACCATGGAACGTTGTCTCTGTAGTTTCCCTTTTTGTCTCAGATACCCCGTGGGCACCGTCTTTCGCGCTTCGATAGAGGGCAAAAAGGTCGTGTTATTCAGACCCAGGGGGCGAAACAAAGCATCCTGCGCAATCTCCTCGAGCGACTGGCCAAGAGCGACTTCAGCGACACGACCCAACACGCAATATCCAGTGCCGGAATAGATCCATTTCGTTCCCGGCTCATAGACGAGATCGTACTCTGCAATGCCATTGACCGCTTCGGCCAGCGGGCGTTCGAAATTGCGGATGAGATCCATCTTCTCGGGAGTGATTCCCTGATTCCCCCAAAAGCCTGCGGTGTGCGATAGCAGGTGGCGAATCGTCATCGGCCGCGCAGGCGACTGGTCAACCCTTACTTCTTTGAACTCCGGCAGGTATTTCTCCACCGGATCGTCCAAGTTCACCTTCCCCTGTTCAACCAGGACCATTACCACGCTTGCCATAAAGGGCTTGGAGACAGATGCGATCGGAAGCAATTCGTCCGTAGTGAATGGTCGCTTCGCTTCGATATCGGCATATCCGAACGCCTCTCGAAAGACGATTTCTCCTTTGTGTGCGACAAGAAAAGAGCCCCCTGCAATCAGCTCTTGTTGTACGGCCTGACGCATAATGTCATCAAGCGAGTCGATCTGGTCTTGTGTCACGCTATGCGAATGTAGGTCTTTTGCAGTAGGTATCTTCAAACTGTTTTCTCTGTCCATTCTGTCGCTCCTATTATGTCCGCTGAGTCAGTATGTAAAGACCGTGACTCACACCTCGATATGCCCAAACCCGGTCTCACTGAGTATTTTTTTCCAGATTTCGACATGGGCTTCGTGCCTGACCTTTGGTCGGTAGCCTATACGCAGGTAGGTCTTTAGTGCCGCCCGAAGAGGCGGATTCGTGTGAAGTGTGGCATCAGTACAGCCGTCTGTTTTGAATGATTCTGTTGCGACGCAAGAAACGCAGAAACCGAGTTTGCGACCGGCCCCGCAGTCTGATGAACGAGAAATACGCTCACTATCTCCCGCCTCCGGTCAATTCGAAAATGCGCCCCCAACGCAACGTTGTGAAAAACGAGATCGGCCAGGCCAGACTCTGAAACGTCGCCTCGAAACCATCCCAAAAACGGGCAAGCTCATAGTCAGATACACTATAATGGGGATCCAACTGCGCCATTGTCGTCGGCTGACCCGTCTGATTGTCATGTTCATCTGAATCCTCCCGAACGTCTTTGAACTCATAACGATCCTCCGCTTTGTCTTTTTCATCTTACTTTTTCATTTGATGGAGATTACTTGACGAACCAATCAAACACATTTTTTGTCATACGTTGAACGCGCAGGTCCAAGACCTTTCGGCCTCGTGGGCCCAATCCAACCCAATGATCTTGAGTGAGTCGCCGGCGCGCACACTCACCTCGGAGCAGTAGCCCTCGATTCGCGGGGAACGCCACCAGGTATCCGGGTCGATGTACGCGTTGGTAAGCAACCAGTCGCGCGTTCCACGCCTGGCGTTTTCGATTTGGATACGATTACGTCGTTTTGATTTCGATACGTTTGAATTTCCATAGACCTGTGTCGCGCCAAAGGTTCCGGCTGCGAGACCGAGACTTGCGGCGGCGACGCCTTTGATTAAATCGCGGCGATGCAGACCACTTTGACACG
>JAGWBW010000133.1:0-15403 GCA_021295695.1 Candidatus Latescibacterota bacterium | reverse complement strand
GCAAATGGAATCATTATAACTCTCAACGGTCTGATCGATATCCTCTTGAGACATTGCGTTGACTTTTGTAGTATAACACAGTATCTCTAAAGTTTCAATCTGTGAATGTTTGTAATAGGCCTCCTGACATCTATAGAATGGAGTCCAATATGTGGAGTACATCAATTGGCAAGGATTACAGGGAGACCATTCTTTATTCCCTATACTCTCAGATTTAAATTTCACCTTGCCAAACTCTACTATATAGGTATTTTTTGTCAATTGTTCCTTTCATTGGTTGTAAGCCCAATGCGTAATTTTCGACTATGAAGCCGAAGCTCTACATCGAAAATTCTATTATCAGCTACCTCACTGCTCATCCAAGCCGTGATATAATCACCGCCGCTCGCCAGGCATTGACCCGGCAATGGTGGAATGAAAAACGGTTTGACTACGAATTATACATTTCCGAGTTCGTTATTTCAGAGGCAGCAGCTGGCGATTCGGAAATGGCTACTCGGCGTCTTGAAGTACTCGCTGGTATCACAGAAATCGAGTTGACTGAAATGGCTGCTGAATTTGCAGAGATTCTGATTGAGGAAGGCCCGCTTCCTCGGAAGGCAACGCTCGATGCCTTGCATATTGCTGTAGCCGTGAGCGGAGGCATTGAATATCTATTGACCTGGAATTTTGCACATTTGGCTAATGCTACGATAAGAAATCAGATCGAACGAAAGTGTCTCTTAAAAGGGTATGAACCACCCATTATCTGCACCCCAGAGGAATTATTAGGAGAGTAATACAATGGACCACGATGATATCATCAAGGAAGTCCGAACGATTCGCGAACAGTTGGCAGCATTACACGACTATAACGTGCGTACACTATTTTTTGAAGCTAAGAAACGTCAGCAATCAAGCAAGCGTAAGGTCGTTAAATTAGCACCAAGGTTGTTGAAAATGGCAGAAAAAAGCGGTGGGCATACCATCTGATCACACATACATAGTCCTCGCGTTTTGGGATGGGATATTCGCGTTCAGATTGCAACCTAAATCCATCTAAACAAATTACCCCTGAAGAGTGTATCTCTCCAGGGGTGTTAATTTTTTTGTCTCCTTTTCCCATTGTTGGACCTTACTTTACAAACCGATTAAACACATTCTCTATCATGCGCTGCACGCGCGGGTCCGGGCCTTGCGGCTCGGCAACCCGCGCTGGTAGTACGTGGCCTGGAGGCGATGACAAACCTTGCGCCCACCAGATCGTCCCGGCGTTGAACACAAAGTTGTTCCTGGGCCCGTCGTAGATCGTCGCGACATGGGGCGGTTTGACTTTTCCCTGGTTATTTTTCGTGGTGCCTTTCGCCAGGATTTCCATTCCGGGCTGATCGTAAGGGGGAGAACCGTGCCATTCCCATCCCACCAGGCCTTTGATTGCGTCGCCTTCTTTCATGCCCGTGCCTTGATATAGCCAGTGATCGGGCTTGACGCAGACCCAGTCTCCGCCGCCGCCGATACCGGCGGTGCGTCCCCCCATGAGCAACGCCCCATCCGGCCCCGGCGGATACTTGGCGGGGGTGCCGCGTCGCTTGTTCAACATCTTGCTGAGTTCTTCGCCAAGGAACACGCCTTCGCGTCGCAGGATCCGATGGGCTTGCCCCTCGGAGGAGGGCAGTAAGGGCACCACACCCCAAACCGAATTACCACTCAGGAATGCAAGGTTGACACCGGCGTCTCGGGCCGCGCTGACATTATCATACATTTCCCGGGTCCAATACTCGTCGTGCCCTACCGAGATAAAGCCTTTGGCGCGCTGGAGTCCCGGCCCATCAACGTGTGTATCCACATTGGAGATATACGACACATCGTAGCCCTGCTGCTCTATCCAGTAGGACAATGGGAATTCCCAGAGAAGAAATTCACCCGAACCCACGGAGGATGGTCGATTGACGAGATGGTCCATGCAAAAATTGGCGTAAGGACGGTCAAAACTCACCCACCCGGTATCGTTCGCGTTGGTGCTCCACTTTTTCCTTTTCTTATATCCCGTGTAGCCATTCTCGTCATTGTGGTAAAGAGACCACTCGTTAGTAGGCCAACTGTTGTAGGCTTGCCAGGTCAGGTCGCTGCACTGGAAGAGCAAATCGCAGGGGCGATCATCGCGCACAATAAAGATGACGTAGCTTTGCACGCCCTCTTCTTTCGCGGTGAGTTTGCCCAGATAGACGCCGCTCAGCCAATCGTCTGGAATCTCAAATTCGACCGACGGATCCCACTTGCATTCGCGCAGGCGGTTCTCGCCGATTGGTGGATCCGGTTGGGTTTTGCCCTGTATAGAATCAAAGCGCTTCATGAAACGACCGCCGGTGCCGCCGTAGTAACCCGTACGGAAGATTTCCAGATCAAACTCCGACACTGGATTCGTGCTCACCATGATCTTGAGCGTGTCGCCAACACTCACGCTCGTCTCGGAGCAGTAGCCCTCGATTCGCGGGGAACGCCACAACGCCACCGGTTCGATGTCGTTGATGTCGGTCTTAGTGAGCAACCAGTCGCGCGTTCCACGCTGGGCGTTTTCGAGTTGGATACGATTACGTCGTTTTGATTTCGATACGTTTGAATTTCCATAGACCTGTGGCGCGCCGAAGGTTCCGGCTGCGAGACCGAGACTTGCGGCGGTGCAGACCACTTTGACACGCAAAACGCTTCCAAAAATCAAAAACTGCTTTCAAATCTTTGCTCATAATACACACTCCTGATAACGAAATACTTGACACTTTCCAACTGCGTCCTATAATAGCCACTGAATTTTATAAACACAATGCGAAACATCAGATCATGGAGTTTTTTATGGCATCGACGACCAATTATCTCGCTTATGATTTGGGGGCGTCCAGCGGCCGGGCTGTTTTGGGGCGTTTTGATGGCGCGCGTCTGGATATTGAAGAGATTCACCGTTTTCCCAATCAGGGGATACCTGTTGGCAATCATTATTATTGGGATGCGCTGCGGCTGTTTGACGAGATGTGTACGGGGTTGCGTCTCGCGGTTCGGTCTGGGGAACCGCTCAATGGTATGGGCTGTGATACGTGGGGGGTTGATTATGGCTTGCTCGACGCGCAGGACAATTTGCTCGGCAATCCCTTTTGTTACCGCGACGCGCGCACACAGGGGATGATGGAGGTGGCGTTTGAGCGCGTTTCTCGCGAGGAGATTTTCGAGCAGACGGGTATTCAGTTTATGGAACTCAATACGCTGTATCAGTTGCTCGCGCAGCGTCTGTCGCAGTCGCCCCAGCTCGATATTGCGCGTACGTTTCTCACGATGCCCGATTTGTTCAATTTCTGGTTTACGGGTATGAAGGTGTGTGAGTATTCCAATGCAACGACCACGCAGTTCTACAATCCGCGCGAGAATGCCTGGGCAAAAGCGATGCTCAATGCGCTCGATATTCCCACTGATATGCTTCCGGATGTGGTGTCTCCGGGTACGGTGCTCGGTCCCATGCGTAAGAGCATTGCGGATGAGATGGGTATTGCACCTGTTGATGTGATTGCACCGGCTTGTCACGATACGGGGTCGGCGGTTGCGGCTGTGCCCTTTTCTTCGCCCGATGCGGTTTATATCAGTTGTGGCACGTGGGCGCTGATGGGTGCAGAACTGCCCGTGCCCGCGATTAATCAAAGCGCGCTCGCGCACAATTTTACCAATGAGGGCGGTGTTGATCATACGATTCGGTTTTTGAAGAATATTTCGGGGCTGTGGATTGTGCAGGAGTGCCGCCGCGTGTGGGCTTTGGCGGGGAAGGATTATTCGTGGGAGGAGTTGATGGGGCTGGCACTGGCGTCGGATAGGCTCGTATCGTTTATCGATCCGGATCACGCCGATTTTGGTACGCCAGGGGATATGCCGTCCCGCATTCGGGATTTTTGCAGGCGCACTGGTCAACGGTTGCCCGATAGTGAAGGGGATATTATTCGCACGGCGCTGGAGAGTCTGGCGCTTAAGTGTCGCTATGTTCTGGGTCAGCTCGAAGATGTATTGGGCAAGACGCTGGGGGATATTCACATTGTGGGTGGGGGCATACACAATACGCTTTTGTGCCAGTTTATCGCTTCTGCAACAGGGCGCGCGGTGCTGTCAGGTCCGGCAGAGGCGACTGCAATGGGCAATCTTTTGATGCAGGCGATGGGCAAAGGGCAGCTTGGCTCGCTTGATGAACTTCGCGATATTGTGCGCGCTTCTACTGCGATTAAGACGTATAGCCCGACGGATGCGGATGCATGGGATGAGGCATTTGAAAAATTTCAACGGGTGATGTGATCTATTGCCGCTTTGAGTTCTTCGGGGCTAAATCCATAAGGACCGTGTTTGCCCGCATAGGCGATGCGGTTGTCCGTGCCGATTAAGTAGAGGCGTTCGGGCCAGGCGACATAGTCGTTCATGACGGCGTCGTCTATGTCGTCAACGTAGGTGCGTATGCCGTATTGCATGGCATCTTCGCATATTTTTGCAACTTTTCGGCGTTCCGCAAGGGTTTTTGGGTCGTATATGCCCGTGTCTTTGAGTTTCCAGCCGTCTTCTGGATGGGCTTCGCGGATGTAGATTACGAGAAAGTAGATCTGTTTGTGATAGGCGGCATAAAGATCGCGGAGGCTAACTGCCTCGCGGACAAAGGGCGGTCACGTAAAGCTGCCGAAGATGAGTGCAACGGGTTTGTCTTTGCATAGTTGCGAGAGGCGCGCGGGGTTTTCGCCGTTGATGTCCGATAGTTCAAAGTCTGGCGCGGGATCTCCTGCTTTGGGCGCACGGGGGTCATGTTGGCTGAGCCAGGCAAAGGCTTCGGCGCGATTTTGAATGGTTTTGGACATGGGAATCCTCCGGGTTTTTCTAATATATTATGGATTGACACGTTGCTTGTCAATGTATCTGAGGTGAAACGGACAGAAAAAAGGAGAGCGTTATGGTCAGGTTCGGTGTGGTCGGCTTGAAGGGCATGGGTGGACAGCATGTGCGGGAGATTTCAGGGCTGGATCGGGCGGAGCTGGTGGCGGTGGCAGATTTGGATCTGGATTATGCGCGGCAGGTGGGAGAAGAACAGGATGCGCGTGCCTGGGGCGATTACCGGGAGATGATCGAGGCCGAGGATCTGGATGCGGTGGTGATTGCCACGCCGCACCATCTCCACGCGCCGATGGGGTTGCATTGTTTGGAGGCGGGGTTGCATACTTTTGTGGAGAAGCCGATTGCGAATACGGTTTCCGAAGCAGATAGGATGATTGAGGCGGCGCAGGCGCGGGATTTGAAGCTGGCTGTGGGGCACAATTATCGCACGTTTCCCGGCAATCGCGCGCTGAAGCGGCTGATTGATGATGGGGCGCTGGGAGAGATTTACCGCGTGCTGTGGATGTGGATTGAGACGCGGCCAGAGGTGTATTACGACCGGGATATATGGCGGTGTACCTGGGAGCACGCAGGGGGTGGGGTGCTGATGAATCAGACGAGCCACGATCTGGATTTGCTTTGCTGGATGGTGGGCGATCCGGTTGCGGTTTCTGCGATGATGTGCAATTGGGGACATGGTGTGGAGATTGAGGATACGGTTGTTGCCAATATCCGCTTTGCCAGTGGTGCCCATGCGAATGTGCAGTTGAGTACGTGTGATAGGCGGTTGAATTACAGGCAGATTTCAGGCGATCTGGGTACGATTGAGTTTCGGGATGAGAAGAATGCCAATTCAAAGGTGCCAGATGTGTTTCGGCTGGGGCGGTACGAGTCGCCTATGCGGGCGTTTATAAAGGGGGCAAAAGGGCATCAGCCAAACATTAGCTGGGAGGATGTGCCGTCCGAGGAGGGGGGACCAACTCTAATGGAGAGTTTTGTTTCCGCGATTCTGGATGGCGGGGAGGCGATTACAGATGGGGTGACGGCGCGGCGAACACTGGAACTGATTAACGCGATTGTGCTTTCGGCCCTGCGAAAAGAGGAGGTCGCTATGCCGGTTGATCGGGGTCGATACGATGAGCTTATGGAAGAGCTGAAGCGCGGACAGACGCAGGTGGATAGGTTGTAGGATTTATGAAGTCTGATGGTGTTGCGTATTTTAGGGTGGGCAAAACGGATAGGCATAGCTATACTTTGTACAGAGTTGTCGTTTATTACAGAGATTAGAGAGAATACAATGCCATACAATATATCGGAAGCCAAACGGGAGTGGTATCGAGAGATTTCTACTCGATCCAGGCTCAGGAAAAAGGCCGCAGTCAATGGCGAGTTGCAATGTGAATTGGACAAAATAAATGAGCCTGTTCTGAAACCAGAGAAGTTGATGCCAAAACAACGGCAAAATGGCTTGAGATCCCTCTCGCTCTTTTCTGGTGGTGGCGGTTTGGATCTTAGTTTTGAATATGCGGGTTTTGAGCATGTTGCCAGTTTTGATATCCTGGATATTTGCGGTGCGTCACTACAACAAAACCGTCCGCAATGGAGCGTTTTATGTGGCTCAAAAGGGGATGTTACAAAAGCAGATTGGTCAACATATAAGGGCAAAGTAGATCTCATTCACGGAGGTCCTCCATGCCAGCCTTTTTCGATTGCCGGAAAGCAGAGTGGGAGCAAAGACGACAGGGATATGTGGCCAGCATTTATTGATGCTGTGCTGACGCTGATGCCCGAGGTTTTCGTTGCAGAGAATGTTCCGGGCCTGCTCAATCCAAAGTTCGATAAGTATGTAAACGACGTGATTCTCGCGCCACTGACATCGCATTACCACATTGTAAAGTTTGAAGCTGTCGCATCCGACTTCGGTGTACCACAAATCAGGAAGCGAGTTATATTTGTTGGCTTTCGGTCTCTTGAGGTAGCCAATCGTTATAAAATTCCTGAACCAACCCATTTTTCCAAAGATAGCTTGTTCTACTCTGGCAGACATACGATGGGAACGAGGGCTGCTTTGGGTCTGGAAGATATTGGTTTTGATTGCTTTGCGCCTACTCTTCGTTCTGGCTTTACTGGTCCCAGAAAATCGACCAGCATTTTGAATAGTAAGGCGAGTCAAAAGGTATGGGAAAAACTCCAGATTTGGCCCAATGGCGTGCAAAAGTCCAGAGAGGAAGCCCTGATGTTTCCGCCAGAGAATGGTCATTTCAGGCTTTCTGTCCAGGATTGTGCGCTTCTTCAGGGATTTCCAGAAGAGTGGGTCTTTCAAGGCGCAGCTTACCAAATGCTTGGGCAAATTGGCAATTCTGTTTGTCCACCGGTGGGTTATGCTATCGCAAAATCTGTGTCAAGTGCGTTAGGTGTTTAGATGGCTGTTCAAGACGATCAACGAGAAAAGGAAATGTGTCAGCTTATAGGGCTTAGGAAGGGAGAAGGCCGTTCTGATGTGGATGCTTTTCTCGATTTTGTAGCGCACGGACAAACCTTCTCCGCGCCCATAGAACTCAAATCGACAACACGCGGTTCCGTCTCAACTGCAAGAGATGTAGGCCCTGATCATATTGCAAAATGGCGTACGCGGATATGGGTATTCGGCTTTTACGACGCTTCAGGGATAGAGCTACAAGGACTGCTCACGCTTGGGCCTGATGATATGGAGGGCTGGATAGGCAAGATCGAGAGTTATATTGCGCCTGATTTTACCATAGGAAGACGTATTGCGGATAAACTCAATCTTGAAGATTTGTACATTATTTGCGGTGAGAAGAGCAAATACAGTCTGAGTGATGCACAGGCATTGCATAAACGACAGTGGAATCGGGATAGGTACCTATCAGAAATGGATGATGATGAGGGCTATACGCCATCAAAAATGCTTGAAATACTCAAATTACGAGCACGCTATCTCATCCAACGCGGTTCGACTTTGAACAATCCACATATACCGCGTTCATTTTTTTTGCAGTTTAGCGACCAGATGATTGATGTAAACAATAGTGGTGCAGAAGAAATATCAGCAACTATACAAAGGGATATACGTGACATAACACTGGCTAACACAGCGTTGCAGTGGACGCAGTAAATGGTGCATCAAATAAGTTTCATGTCTAAACCCACTGGACTCCGGCCTGCGCCGGAGTGACGAATGGCGGTTGTCATTGCGGCATGGTTCTAGCCGCCACGCGCAAGCACAACGCCAGTAATCCAGAAGGTTTTGCTATTCGCTTCTATATGGGGCATGACTTACGCCACGATGCACTAGACTTCGCGCAGGGTAATATAATTGTTGACTGTGTAACAAAGTATGTTACATTTTTGTAAATGATCATAAGTTTCAAGCATAAAGGACTTGTCGAACTTTTTGAACGCGGTCACAGCCTGCTTACGTCGTTTGGAAGTTCTCGATCAAGCGGAATCATTGACAGACTTGAATATACCGGGGTTCAACTTTCACGGTCTGCGAGGATTACCCAAACGTTATAGTATTCACGTTAACGGCCCGTGGTGTATTACGTTTGAATGGCAAGATGGTGATGCACTAAGGGTCAATCTTGAGCAATATCATTGAGGTGACAATGGCCGAATATTCTGTCAACCGTCCGTTGGAGCGTGCGCCTGTTCATCCGGGTGAGATTCTGCGCGAAGATGTATTGCCGTCGCTAGAGTTATCGGTTAGTGAAGCCGCTCGGCGACTCGGTGTTTCGCGTCAACAATTGCATCGCGTTCTGGCCTGTACGCATCCAATTACAACAGAAATGGCACTCAGAATCGGTAAGCTTGTAGGCAACGGTCCCGGACTCTGGTTGCGTCTGCAACAAGCTTGTGATTTGTGGCGTGTAGAGCAATCTTTGAAAGACCAACTTGAAGAAATAAGACCTGCGGGTATAAAATAACAGATATTACACCAATTTAGAAAAAGAATACATTATGATCTATCGGCTCAAAATTACTCTAACGGGTTCCAGACCGCCGATATGGCGGCGAGTTGAGGTTGATGGCAATATCTCACTTGGAGAACTACATGAGGTGATTCAGATTGTGATGGGATGGACAGATTCTCATCTTCACCAGTTCATCTTTGACGATATCTATTATAGCATCCCTTATCCGGGCATGGAAGACTGGGGAATGATGGAGGATATCCGAGATGCAAATGAAACCACCCTTCAGCAGGTCGCCGTTGAGGTTGGGGCACAATTTATATATGAATATGACTTCGGCGATAGCTGGGAGCACAGGATTCGGGTTGAACAAATCAAGGAGCCAGAAGCCGGGGTGTTTTATCCTGTCTGTCTGACGGGAAAACGCGCATGTCCACCAGAGGACGTGGGTGGTGTTTGGGGGTACGAAGAATGTTTAGGCGCGCTTCAGAACAAAAATCATCCAGAGCATGAAATGTATTCAGAGTGGATTGAAGAGCCATTTGACCCCGAGTATTTCAATCTTGAAGAAAGCAATCGGATGCTATCTTTTCTCGACTTTTATAAGGTCTTCAAGCGCGAGAAGGCACTCGTATATACCGATAGGCAGGGACAATATCTGACATTTATCAGGCAAGCCCGTAAAACCCAAGAGCTTTAGCGTTGGGTCGCATGGCGAAGGGCTTAGAATCCCTGCTTTCGCAGGGACATGCTTATGGGGCGGCTTTAGTTAGGGGGATAGTCCACAAGGGACTATCGGTGGCGGTGAATCAACGAGATTCGTCCGCTAATTCCCCCTTGACTATAACCCACCCTTGAAAGTATCTTGTTGTTGCACTCCGACATAACCACACGGCATTTTTTGTGTCTATTAAAGCCCTGCTTTGGTCTGAAGCCGTTGGTTTCGGAGTGCCCCATTGCGGGGCTTTGCTCTTTGTCAATAGGTTCCACGGGTTCCGCACAAAATGATACCACCAGTGCGGATAAAACCTATATGGTCAGAGCCAAATGCTCTGCATTCAACCCTCTGAAGAAGAAACACTGCTTTGCCCATGAGTATGGGGCTACATACTCAGGCGGGGTTAATCGCCATGAAGCCCACGATCTTCAGACGTGGGAGTAGTCACATCGAGAGTTCCCCGCAAACCGCGCTCAATCAAGTTGCTCCTGTCCCGCGAAGAACTCCCCGACCTGTAATAAGTCGCAGCATCCTACCTTCAATTCTCCACCTTTTATATTTGCACTGATCCGCTTTGCACCGCCATAAGAGCGGATCAGGTCAAGCGTAGAATTTTCAATTTGATATACTGTATTAGGGCTGTTGGTCGGTCTATCAGGGGCATCGGGGTTGATGCGGATAATGCCGGCATCCAAAAACTGATGTACTGTCTGTCTTCTGACTGTCTCTCTCGTATTTGGTGCGTATTGTTTCCCATAATGGTCAGCCGCAAAATTCATGATGGGTGTGATGCCAATCAAAGAATTATTCGCATCCTCCCACTGCGTTTCAGACTTTACATCAATCAATGCCAGCAGGGTTAATGCTGAACGCTCATTCTGCTGGGCACCTGGCATACCAATAGATTTCAGAATTGCGAGTGCTGCTTCTATTTTTTGTTTTCTTTTGATTGGATCTGGTTTCCCGCTTTCATTTGCCATATCAAAAACCTCTTGTTCAATTAAATCATCCAATGCATCACCATCGGGTAATCTGTCCTTAATTTTTGCTCCCAGAGATTCGAGTTTTTCTCTTGAAGGGTATTTAAGACTTCTCAAGTCCGTAGCATTTACCTGAGTATGGCCGTTGAACAATCTGAAATAAGCATCAACCATCATCGAATTGAGAAAAACTGCCAGCCCTTTTGCAAGACTTGCAGGTAGCCCTTTTCCATTGCAATGGAAATAATTCAGATGATTTTCAAAGCCTACTGTTTCTGATTTTATTCTCTCTGGGTCATAGATAGCAGCTACGATTCTGCGCTTTTCTTCCTTTGCAGAAAAACGCCTTACTAAAACATACGTGCCAGAAGGGACCAATAAATTTTGGGATTCTTCTGAAGACATAATGGCATGGGGTTTCTTGCTGTTTTTGGGGGGCCATTCAACAAAGCCCTGCTGGAAATGCATGGGGTAAATTAAGGGCACGGTTTTTTTATTTGGAACCTGTTTCAAGAATCTGTTCGCTCGGAAATCAACAACTCTGCCCGTTGATACGGAGATACCGAGTTCCTCCAGGGTTGATTGAAAATGCTTCATCTTTTCGGCTATTTGATGGTCTGTCTCATCTGTAATGATGTGAATGAACTTATCGGGGTCCTCTGGATATATCACCTGGTCATATTCAACATCTCTCCAGAATAGAGGGTCTTCGGGAGATGAATGAGATGAAATCGCTATCTTTGATGGTTTTGCCTTAGATTTGATCGCCTGGAAAATGATGTTTTCTTGCAACACACCATCATCGCTGAAGGCCCTTTTTCTGGATTCAAAGATGTGAATTCTCTTTAATGCCATTTCTTCGAGAAAGTCATTTCTAAATGCTTTGAAATAAGGTCCATTGCAGAAGCTTCTCGGTGTGATTGCAACGAGTTGGCCCTTGTTCGTTAGTAATTTTTTTATTATTGCAAGAAAGGCTGTATAAAGATTGCTTGTTTCAATCCCAAGGCGACGCAATAATTTCCTGTGTTCAGAAGAACTCTGGATTTTTTTGTAGGGGGGATTGAGAATAGCGTAATTGTACTTCTCGACATGAGGAGAGAACAAATCTTGTCTGAGTGCAGATGTAGCAGCTTTGACAAAGTCTTCATTGATCACTTTGTAGCTAAAATGAATGCCCAGTTGCTCACATTTTGAGCGGCAAGCGTTCAATGTATTTTCTAAAAATGGTATCAATGAGGCATCAATTTCATAGGCTGTGATTGTAAATTTCTTCGGGGGATGCTTCTGTGTACAAACATAATCGACAAAAGCAGCAGAAAGAGAGCCTATTCCGGCACCAGCATCGAGTAAGTGAACAGAGGCTTCTGATATGCGAAACATCTGTGCCATGAACTCAGCTATCGGAGCCGGTGTAAAGAACTGGCCAAGGTGGTTTTTCTTTTTTTTCTTTTTAACGAGGTTATATCTAAGAAGATCAACCTGGCTCAGTATATTGCGTTGTTCATTGATATCTATTTTTTGGGTTTGAACCATTTTACAAATTACTCGGTGAGATTTTAGATGGTTTTGGAGATGGAAAATCCTCCAGGTTTCTTCCCTTTCAGTATATTATAGATCAAACAGGTCGCTTGTCAATATATCTGGTGGCACTTTTGCTGTTTTAACTCAATAGGAGAACGAGAATGAAACCTTCGTGGATGACTTATGGTGTTTTGAAGGATCTTTCCCGACGGGATTTGTTGCAGATGTTGAAAGATCACGGGTTTGAAGGGGTGGAGTTTCGCACGGATGCGGGGCACGGTCATGGGGTGGAGGCGTCGATTGACGAGGCAGAGAGGGCGCAGGTGGTGGCGGATTGCGAGGCGATGGGGATCGATATTATGAGCGTTGCGACGGGCAATCGGTATCACGATACGGATCCGGATGAGCTTCGGGATCATATTGATCAGACGATGGTTCGGATGGATCTGGCATCGGATCTGGGCGCGCCTCGCGTGCGTGTGTTTGGAAATAATTTTCCAGCAGAAGTGTCCAGAGAACAGACGATTGCCCAGGTGGCAGAGGCGCTGAAGCCGCTGTGTGAGTACGGTGCTGAGAGGGGGGTAAAGCCCTGCCTGGAGTTGCACGGTGAGTTCGATTGGCAAGCGTGCAGATCGGTGGCTGAGCAGGTGGATCACGAGAATTTTGGGTTGGTCTGGAATTCGGTGCCGCAAGATGTGGTGGATGGGTCTGTGAAACAGGCGCTGGATACGGTATGGCTCTGGCTGGATCATGTGCATATGCACGATCTGGCAGGACAGGGCTATCCGTATCGCGAGTTGTTCCGGCTGTTGCACGAGAAGGGATATGAGGGGTACATGTCGGCAGAGACAGAGCGCCGTCCCGATAAGGGAGTGGGCGATCTGTGGATGTTTGTGGCTTATTATTCCGATTTGTTCAGGGCATATCGCGATCTCGCGCGGGGGTGAGAGGGGTTATAAGCACAAACGCCATTAGCTACTTTGCTGATGGCGTTTTTTTGTTGGGATTTTGTCGAGTTTATCAGGTCAATACTTCCCTCAGACGTGCGGTGGCGATTTCCTGGTCGTCTTCGATGAAATTTGTTACGGCAACGCGAAAGGTGTTTGCGCTGCCGCGTGTCCATACGGATGGGTTGCCCTGCCGAAGTTCTTCGATTATTTGCACTGCGGTTTTGCCCAGTGCGGTTTCATCGACCGTGATGTGTACGCCGTTGGACAGGCTGCGCGCGTCGGTCGAGAATTTGGCTGTGATGTGGGGGATATCTTTCAGGTTCGATAGTAGCTCTTCGGATTTGCGTTTGTAGCCGGATAGGCGCGCTTCGTGGTCCATGCTGAACCATTCGCGCAGGGCAACGACGACAGCGATGACTTCTTGTCGATCTACTTTTAGCGGACGACCTATGGTGTCGTAGGGAGAGGTTTCATAACCGATGAAGGAGTGGAGATAGGCGGCGCCAATCAGGTCTTTGCGTCCGCATAAGATGCCTGTGGAGTGACACGAGCCGATGTATTTGGCGCCGTAGCCGATCAAATCTGCGCCCATGTCGGGATATTTTAGCATGGTTTCGAGGGGATAGACCTGGCTGGCTGCATCGACGATGACGGGGACTCCATTGGCATGGGCGATGCGGACTACGTCTTCTGGGGATAAGACGCCTTCCTGGCCTCCGGGTGCGAAATAGTGGATGGCTGCGGTCTGGTCTGAGATGGCGGCTTCGAGTTGGGCTTCGGTTGTGCCGTTTTCATCGCCGACTTCGATGAGTTTGGCGCCGAAAATGGTGAGTACCGGGTCGTAGTGATACCGCTGTTTTTTTTGTATCAAAATGTGGTGTTTCATGCCCGTTGTATCGGGCAGTTGTTCCATTTTTTCCGGGTCGCTGCCCGACATGCAGGCGGCTGTGCTGAGGGCTAATGCCGCCGCGCATCCGGGTGTGACCATTGCCGCTTCTGCGCCGAGGGTGTCGGCGATGATTGTACCGGTTTTTTTTAGTAGTTCTTCCATGTCCGCAAAGTAGCGATTCGCTATGTCCATTGCGGCTTGCACTTCTGTGCCCACACGCGATCCGCCGATGACGGTTTGATACCCCGATGCGTTGATTACAGGGACAACGCCAAGGTCTTCGTAGATTTGACGCGCTTTGCTCATGATTTTCCTCCCTTTTTATTTATTAGATCGCATAAGCTGAATTTTTCCACACTTCCTGAGCTACGCGAAGGATGTTGCCGCCGATGATTTTTGCGATGTCGTCATCGCTGTAGCCCCGTTGCACAAGGCCAACGGTGAAGAGGGGCCAGTTGGTCCAGGTGAGGCTTTGTTCCTGGTGGGGTTGTCGCCATTCGGGGGAATGGAGAGGGTCTCTGGGCGGCCAGAGTGCCTCCCAGCGGTTGCGCTGTTTGGGACGGGCGTTGAGTTTGCGGTTGGCTTCGGCGATGTATTGCGAGGGATAGCCCCGGTCCGTGCCGATGGTGACGGCGTCGGTGCCAAAGGTTTTGGCGGTGTAGTCGATGTGGTCGAGGAATGCGTTAATGTCGCCGTTGCCGCCGAGGAATGCGGGTACATTTGTGATGCCCATGGTACCCCCGGTGTCGAGTACCGCGCGGATGATGTTGTCGGGTTTGCTTCGGATGTGTTCATTGAGTGTGCAGGCGACGGAGTGACTGACGACGACGGGTTGTTTGGATGCTTTTGCTGTGTCGAGGCAGGTTTGCCAGCCGGTGTGGGCGAGGTCAATGATGATGCCGAGACGGTTCATTTCGGCAACTGTGGCATGTCCAAAGTCGCTCAAGCCCGCGTCGTTGGGTTCGCCGCAGCCATCTCCGATGGGGTTGCGGCGGTTGTACGTGAGGTGCATCATGCGCGCGCCCAGTTGTGCAAAGACGCGGATGTAGCGCAGTTCTTCTTCCGGGTTGGTCTGGTCGCCGGCGAGTGGAATGCCGTTGCAGGTGAGATAGGTGCAGCGTTTGCCCGCTTTGTGCGCTGCAACGATGTCGTCGGGCGTGGTGACGCGCTGGAGAAAGTCGGGCATGGCGTCGGTGTTGTACGTGTGTCTGGCAAGGCGTTTGATGAGGCGCAGGGGGTCGTTGCATTCTTCGCCCGCGTTTTGAAAGGTGCAGGTGACGCCGGAGGCCTGCCAGATTTCCCGGTATTCTCGACGGAGTTCGGGGGTGAGTGCCCAGCGGGTCATGCCCATGTCTTCGGTGAGGTCCTGGAGTTCGCGGTCAGACGCGCCCGCTTCAATGGCTGCGTTGACGGGGTCGGGATCAATGGGTGAGCGCAGGCCCAGGCCGTAGGATTCGATGACGAGGGCGTGTTCGTGAAGTTCCAGGCCGTGTTCCAGGTCGCGTTGGGACGGTTTGAGGATGCCGAGTGCGACGCCGCGGGCGTGT
>JAGWBW010000132.1 GCA_021295695.1 Candidatus Latescibacterota bacterium | reverse complement strand
AATCAAGTTTCTTTTCAGATTCAGCGTCCGGGCGAATTTCTCAAAACCTATAAGGAGCAGTAATTATGAACAAAACCACCATCCGTTTAAGCGCGTTTACACAGAATCGACTCAAAGAAATTGCACGCAGAAAGAGCGTATCGGTTAGTCATCTCATCAACGAAATTGCCCTGAGATATATCGGTGCAGAAGAAGGTGCGCGGATGATGCAGGAGCGTGCTCAAAATGGATCTAAAAACAAAGCATTATGCGTACTCGACGCTGTTCGCCAAGCGAATAAACCACCTGTTCCCGGAGATGAAAAATAGTCTGGCCTCTGTAACCTTCATTCTACCCAAAACGGGCTTTCTTGCAATTTCTTTGCCATTTCAAATCAGCAAACTTTTCAAACCCACAAAGAAGGCCAAGACAGCAAACGTCTTGGCCTTCTGTATTTCAACGCGGAATCCGCCTACAATCCATCCCAATATTCCCACATATCATCCGGCGTCTCAAAGCGCATATCGTTATTATCCTTTCGCCGAAACCGACTCACAAACGCCATGCGAATATCCCGTCCACAATTTACGCCCGGGCTGTGCAACATCAAATGATGCCAGAACGTCACCGTGCCCGGCGGTCCTGTAACATCAACGGGTGTGGGAAGATCGTAATATTCACCATCCTCATTGCGAAACGCATCTAACCCATTCACCAGACTGTGCGTCTTAAAATACTCATAAGCCCGCTTGTGCGCGCCCGGCCAGATCGAAAACCCTCCCGAGTGCGGCTTGACGTGATTGATATTCACCGTCACCGCAATCGCAAATGTATCCACCACGCCTTCAATCGTATATCCGTCCAAATGCATTTGCCTGGCCGTCGTCCAATTGTCGTGTCCTTCGGGATAAATCATCTTGGCAAACGTGTAATTCGACACTGCCAGAGTCCCTTTACCCACCATTTCTTCGCACATATCCTGAATCGGGGTTTCCGTCAACGTCGCCCGCACATCGGGATGACTGCTGCATTTCAAATTTCCCTTCGGCCCCGCGTTGATCCACGTCTCGGGATCATCGCGATCTGCCTCAATCTCCTCCCACAACACATCCACGGCCTTATCGATCAAGTGCATAGGCACAACATCGCGTTTGACAACATATCCCTGTTCTTTGAAATGCAATTTTTCTTCGTCGGTAAAATAAGCCATAACCTTCTCTCCCAGGTGAAGATTCGCAGGAATCGAACAGACAAAATATCGGTCTTTTTGTTAAAAAATCAAACGATAAACGAACTGTCGTTTATCGTTCGACAAATTGAAATATTCTGTCGCATAG
Organism: Candidatus Latescibacterota bacterium; assembly: GCA_021295695.1. Classification (GTDB taxonomy): domain Bacteria; phylum Latescibacterota; class UBA2968; order UBA2968; family UBA2968; genus VXRD01. The sequence goes on along the minus strand of JAGWBW010000132.1, from coordinate 5,847 downwards.
TTGCCGACAGTTGCCCGCATGCACCTACCGACAACAAACAGATTTTGACGTGTAATATCAACAGGTTAAAAGAAAATGGGTATCTGGCATGTCATTTGCAGATAGACTATAAAAAAAAAACATCCCTAACCCATTCCATACGTGGTCTCCCATGCCAGATCAACTATATCTCAGCCCGCTTTTCCGCAGCCTGCGAACCAGGTGGATTGCTCTTGCACTTTTCACACTCCTCCCTTCATCTGCTCACACAGCCTTTGAATTTCAACCCATTGGAGCACATACCTCGGGTACTGGTGATGCAGGCGTGGCATTGGCAGCCGGTGCCGCAGGCGCATTTTGGAATCCTGCAGCATTGGCATGGGGCAAGCGAATAAGCTTGTTTGGCACGTATGACCAGCCCTTTGGAATAGCCGAACTGGCAACACATGCGTTCAGCGCTGGCCTGCGGATTGGACGTCACGGCCTGGGCGCGAGATATACGGGATTTGGGTTCTCGCTATACAAAGAGCAGGTATTTGGTCTCGTTTATGGACTGCGCGCATTTCAACAACTGAGCCTGGGGTTCGGCGTACGCGCCTTGCAACTGAGCACAGCGGGAATGCCCACACAACACTGGGTGGTATTCGATGCGGGAATAAAATTGCGGTTGCGCAAAAGCGTTTTTCTCGGCGCAACAGTCTGGAATGCAGGTGGCAGACACGCATCTCTTTTGGGACAGGGGGGCACTGTGGGGATGGGTATTGCCGTCATGCCGCGGGTCGTACTGGTAGCAGATATACAGAAAGAAGCGAATTTCCCCACAGGTGCGGGCATTGGCGTAATATATCATATCCGCCCCCAACTGGCGCTAAGAACAGGAGCAGGCAGCCATCCGGAAAGATTGAGCGCGGGATTTGGCGTGCAAAAAAATGGCTTTGCGATTGACTATGCCGCAGTATGGCATACAATACTGGGGATCACACATCGCGCATCGGTGATCTTTGAGTATTAACTCCCTGTTTCAAGGGTTCGTGCTTGACAGAATTTGGGCCTCCGACTATTTTGGGATCATGAATTTGGCCTTGAAAATTTTGCGCGAAATAGCTCTTTTTGGTGTGTGCGCCATATTTACGGCAATAATCGGATTAATTGTAGTCGATCAAATTGCAATGCCGATCTATGTGCGGCAAGGCGTAGAAGTCACTGTTCCCGATCTTATCGGACTTACCCCCTCACAAGCACAGGCGCGATTGCAAGACAAGGGCCTGCGCATGAAAGAACGAGAACCTCGCTGGGATGCTTCTGTGCCTGCAGGACAAATCGTGTGGCAAAATCCATCTCATCTCTCGCACGTAAAACCCAATCGCACGGTCTATGTCGCGCCAAGTCTGGGACAGCGTCTCCACGCCTTGCCCGATCTCCGCAACCGCCCTTTGCGACAGGCTCAGTTGTGGATTGCACAGGCAGATTTGACCGTCGGCAAAGTCACCGAAATGTCATCTTCAGAAATAAAAGAGGGCAATATTATCGATCACAAGCCCAAAGCTAACGAGCAAGTCGTCCCGGGGACGCAGGTCGAACTGATTGTGAGCACGGGACCTCCTCGCGCGCTTGTCAATATGCCCCGGGTTACCGAGCTAAAATTAGACGAAGCCCGGCGTTTGTTATTGTCGCTCGGTTTGCAGCCCAATAATATCCGATACGAATTTAGCACCGCTTATGAACCCGATGTCGTAATCCGCCAGGATCCAGAATCGGGCACCCCAATAAAACGCGGGTCTCCTGTGCAATTGATTGTGAGTAAGTTGTGAGAAACTTTTTTTGAGGTCAAAATGATAAAAATAGCCCCATCATTTCTCTCTGCCGATTTCCGCACGCTCGAAAATCAAGTGCGTCTGGTTGAAGAGGCCGGAGCCGAATATATTCATCTGGATATTATGGACGGACATTTTGTGCCCAATATCACATTCGGTGCGCTGGTTGTTGAAGCCATTCGCAAAACAACAGATCTGGTGCTGGATGTGCATCTCATGATTTCTGAACCCGGTAAATACCTGAAGGATTTTGCCGATGCAGGTACAGATATTTTAACCGTTCATGTCGAAGTCGAAGAAGATGTTCCCGCACTGTTGGATCGCATCCGAAAAGCCAATATGAAAGCCGGTGCTACCTTGCGCCCGGGCACGGGGATCGAGGCGTTATTCCCGCTGCTACCAAGATTGGACCTCGCACTTATTATGTCGGTCGAACCTGGCTTTGGCGGCCAGTCGTTTATGCCGGCGTCTCTGGGTCGAGCGCGGGCATTGAAAGCCGAAATTGTGCGGCAGGAATTGGATGTCGAAATAGAAATTGACGGTGGTATTGGTGTGGAAAACGCTCATCAGGTGGTCGAAGCTGGCGTGCAAGTGCTCGTAGCGGGTTCGGCAGTATTTCGCGATGGGGCTATTGCAAAAAACGTACAGGCCATTCGCGAGGCGGCAGGACGAATAGACGAATAGACGAATAGACGAATGGACGAATAGACGAATGGAAATATATACTGGTTTTGGGAGGATGGGCGGGGTTCGTTGATTCGTTGGTGAACTGGCCTGAGAGGCGGCCAGTTGTACACCGTTCCGTTGATTCGTTCATCAGCTTATTTCTTGCATAAAATCGACGAATCTTCTATATTTCTTTGTCTTGCCCCGTTATTTTTTTCAGGTCTTTTTATGTTTGAAATGTTGACAGAACGCCTCAATGGCGTTTTTAAGAAACTTCGCAGCCGCGGTCGATTGAGCGAGTCGAACATCGACGACGCCATGCGAGAGGTGCGTCGGGCATTGCTCGAGGCAGACGTCAACTACAAAGTTGCCCGCTCGTTTATTGCGCGGGTCAAAGAACGCGCAATAGGACGGGAAGTGCTCAAAAGCATCACGCCCGGACAGCAAGTTGTAAAAGTTGTCCACGACGAATTGATCGCGTTGATGGGCAATCAAAATACCGCCTTGCAATTTGCAGAATCGCCACCCTCAGCAATAATGATGGTTGGGCTTCAAGGAGCGGGTAAAACGACAGCCGCAGCAAAATTGGCCCGATTATTGGTAGCAGAAAATAAACAACCCCTGCTCGTGGCAGCTGATATTTATCGTCCCGCGGCAATTGATCAACTTTGCGTGCTTGGCGAGCAAGTGGGCGTACCCGTGCATCGGGCACCAGAAGGCACCGATCCGGTCGATATTTGCATGCAGGCGGTGGATCGGGCAAAAAATGAAAATATCGATGTCGTGATTCTCGATACCGCGGGTCGGCTACACGTTGATGACGAGCGCATGGATGAGGTATTTCGCATCCGCGAGGCTGTATCGCCCTCAGAAATTCTGTTTGTGTGCGACGCCATGACCGGGCAAGATGCCGTATCGTCAGCCTCGGCCTTTTACGAAAAACTCAATTTTTCAGGTGTAGTACTCACGCGCATGGACAGCGACACCCGCGGCGGTGCGGCTTTATCCATCCGCGAGGTCGCGGGCGTTCCGATTAAATACATCGGCGTCAGTGAGAAAGTCGATGGTCTGGAAGTATTTCATCCCGACCGCATGGCCTCTCGCATTTTGGGCATGGGCGATGTGGTTACACTGGTGGAAAAAGCACAGACGACCATTGACACTGAACAGGCGAGAAAAGTCGAACAAAAGCTCCGCTCGGCATCGTTCACATTTGACGATTTTCTCGAACAAATGGCGCAAATCAGGCAGATGGGTCCCTTAGATCAACTGATGAAAATGATTCCCGGGGTGAGCAAGTCCATGCCAGACTTGCAGGTGGATGAAAAGGCCTTTTCCCATATTGAGGCAATCATCTATTCAATGACACCCGCAGAGCGCGACAAACCGCATATTATTAACGGCAGCAGGCGCAAACGCATTGCAAATGGCAGCGGGCGCAGCATTCAAGATGTCAACAAATTGCTCAAGCAATTCAACATGATGCAAAAAATGATGAAACGCATGTCCCGTATGGAAAAACAGGGCAAAATGGCAATTCCGATGTTCGGATAACACAAAGGAGTTTGATTTGGTTCGACTTCGCTTACGTCGTATGGGCGCGAAAAAAGCGCCGTTCTACCGCGTGGTAGCGGCTGATGCCACCTCACCTCGCGATGGTCGGTTCATCGAGATTTTGGGGCATTATAATCCGACAAAAGATCCCCAGATTATCGAGTTGAAAGAGGACCGCGTGAGATATTGGTTGGGCGTGGGCGCACAGCCCTCCGATACGGTACGCAGTTTATTTCGCCAAAAGGGTCTCCTGAAAAATCAGGATCAGGACGCACAACCTGCGGATGCTGAGTCAGAAGCCCCATCTGAGGAATAGGCATTGGAGCCGGATACTGGATTAAACCACTCCAGCACAGGCTTTGTCACGGTTGGCAAAATTATGAAACCTCGAGGCATTCGGGGTGAAGCTTTTTTGCTACCGCTGACCGATTTCCCACAACGGTTTGACGATTTGGATTCTGTGCGCGTTGAAGCGCCCGATGGCACATATTCTACATTGAATGTCGCTTATGTACGCGTTTATGGTTCTCGCCTGGCAATCAAATTTCAAGGCTTCAACACGCCTGAACATGTGGGGCGATTGCGCGAGCACTTTATTTTAGTACCTCGCGATGCCGTGCATCCCTTGCCCGACGATTCGTTTTACGTTTTTGAACTCGAGGGACTCCCAGTTGAAACAGCATCGGGCGCAATGGTAGGACATGTCGTAGAAGTCTTGTCGTATCCGGCCAACGATGTGTATGTGGTAGATCGCAACGGCGAAGACGTATTGATCCCAGCCGTGCGCGAGATCGTTCGCATAGATCAAAAAGCCGGCAAAATTGTCGTACAGGAAATCGAGGGACTTTTGTAGGACATATCTGTGATGCGAATAGACGTGATCACAATTTTTCCCGATTTGATTCGGGATGTGCTGCAGTACAGTATCCCGCGACGCGCCATTGCTGCGGGATTGATCGACGTTTTGGCGCACGACCTTCGAGACCACGCAGACGACAAACACAAAACAATTGATGATGCGCCTTACGGCGGTGGCGCGGGAATGATCTTTAAGCCCGAACCCATTGCACGCGCGATAGAAGCACTCCCCGCAGGTGGTCGCGTGATTTTTCTCACACCTGAGGGACGGCAATTTACGCAATCTGTGGCCAATGAATTGTCTTTGTCGGATCATCTGGTGTTGTTGTGCGGTCACTATCGCGGCATTGATGAGCGCGTCCGCGAAAACTATGTCGATGATGAAATTTCGATTGGCGATTATGTCCTCAGCGGTGGCGAATTGCCCGCCCTCATTTTGATCGATGCGTTGATTCGGTTGATTCCCGGTGCCATTGGCAATGCCGAGTCGGCACTTGGAGACTCGTTTCAAAACGGTCTGCTGGATTGTGCGTGGTACACGCGACCTCGTGAGTTTGAAGGCTTGACCGTGCCAGAGGCATTGCTCAGTGGAGATCACAAAAAAGTTTCCCAATGGCGGCGAGACAACGCCCGACAACGCACGCTTGAGCGACGCCCTGATTTATTGGAATAACCAACTTTGTTTGAACTTTAATTTTTTTCAGGAGTATGTAAATCATGAATGCCATTTTGAAATCTGTTTCCGAAGCGCAACTGCGCGACAATGTGCCCGAATTTGGAGCCGGCGATACTGTGCGCGTTCATGTGCGTGTGGTGGAAGGCGAAAAAGAACGCATCCAGCTTTTTGAGGGTGTGGTCATTCAGCGCCGAGGAGAGGGCATTCACGCGACATTTACGGTTCGCAAAATTAGTACGGGTGGCGTTGGAGTAGAGCGCATCTTTCCACTGCACACACCTCGCATAGCTAAAATTGAAG
>JAGWBW010000397.1:3069-5187 GCA_021295695.1 Candidatus Latescibacterota bacterium | reverse complement strand
TCTATGTTGACACTGTTCAGGGCGGTTGTTTCCACTTCTTCTGTGGTATAGACTTTCTGGAGATTGACGGTTTTGATCATTGTGAGGCTCCTTTTGTAAAAAGCAATCAGCTTTCAGCTTTTAAAGACGACCTGCATTAAGCCTTGAGATTAAGGCTACGAGCATTCTTTTGATTTCTACAGTTTCTCGATTTATTTGTTTAACGCGATGTGTGACTTTAAAAATAAATACACTATAAAAATTAAGGCTCATTCATACCGCAGCGACTCAACGGGATTGGCCATGGCGACTTTGATCGCTTGATAGCTCACGGTGATACAGGCAATAATTAGAGATAGGACACCGGCAAAAACAAAGACGCGCCACCCCAGAGATGTGTGGTACGCAAAATCATTTAGCCAGTCGTTCATAAAGTGATAGGCCAGCGGAGCGGCCAGTGCAAAGGAGATGACAACCAGCCTGATGAACTCTTTGGAGAGCAAAATAACGAGATTGGGGATAGATGCGCCGAGGACTTTTCTAATGCCGATTTCCTTGGTGCGTTGTTCGGCGGTATAGGATGCCAGGCCAAACAGACCCAGGCAAGAAATAAAAATTGCAAAAATGGCGAAAAAAGTGGCCAGCGTGCCCATCGTGCTTTCATTGCGATACATGCTTTCAAACTGTTCGTCCTGAAAAGAAAATTCAAAAGGACGGTCAGTACTGAATTTCTTAAATGCCCTCTCCATACCAGCAATGGCCTCAGCCGTTTGTCCCCCGGCAATACGCACAAATAAATACTCCGTCCGGGTGGGACTCAGAATAATAATCAGCGGTTCGATGGCGGTGTATAGGGATTGAAAATGAAAATTTTTAACCACGCCAATAATCGGACCTTCGCGACCAAACCGCAGACGAGCACCAACCGGGTTTTCCATACCCATAACCCGGGCCATTTCTTCATTCACAATAAAACTCTGGAAAATTCGCGCCCGTGAACAAGCGCCATGTCCAAAGTATTGACCACATCGTAGTTGGCCTGTAACCTGTGAAATATATGTTCTGAATTGGGATCCCTACCCGCCCACATAGCATTTGTTCCAGTACTCGTCACCCTGAGCGGATTATGTCCGGTACTGGTCACGCCGACAATGCCCGGCTGTTGCAAGAGTTCGCGCCGGAAAGCCTCATACTGCCTCTTAGCAGCACCTTCCAACCGCATATACACCAGATTATCGCGGTCAATTCCCAGATCTTTATTTCGCATATACTCAATTTGCTCATAAACCGTCAGCGTTCCGATAATGAGCAAAATAGAAAGACCAAATTGGAACACCACCAGCACCCGGCGCAACTGACTTGAACCCGACCCCGGTGTAAAAGTACCGCGCAAAACAATGACGGGATTAAAATTGGACAGGAAAAAAGCGGGATAGCTTCCCGCGAGCAACCCGGTTACAATCGCAATACCAAAAAAAATGAGAAGGATCTCAATGCTGAAAAGATCGGTCGTGAGCGTCTGATTGATCAAATCGCTAAACGGCGGCAAAACCAAAATGACCATGATCAGCGCCAGAATGGCAGAGAACATGGTCATCAGGAGCGATTCTCCCATAAACTGCCCGATCAGAATGGTTTTATGCGCTCCAACAGCTTTGCGAATCCCTATTTCCCGGGCGCGTTGCGTAGAACGCGCAGTCGATAGATTCATAAAGTTGATACTCGCGATCAGAATGATAAACACGGCCACGATAATGAACATCCGCACATAGTCAATCCGACCACCAACCAGTTTGCCATTCCTGTAGTCAGAATACAGATGCATATCCAGATAGGGTTGTAAAAAAGCATCGCTTGTAACCGTCTTATCATTCTCTTTAATCATATTTTTTATCTTGGCATTGAATTGATCGATATTGACATCCTTTTGCAACTGAACGTATAGCCGAAGGTGATTTACCGTCCACTGAGAGAAACTGCGTTTATTGGCCAGATAAGATGCCATTGGCAAAATACAGTCATATCTCTGCGTCGAATTTACGGGCATGTTTTCATAAACCCCGGCCACCTTAAAACTTTTGTTATCGTATTGCATCAACGCGTGCGTACTATTCACCACAAAGATCTGCCCCATCGCAA
>JAGWBW010000397.1:2584-3022 GCA_021295695.1 Candidatus Latescibacterota bacterium | reverse complement strand
GTTTCGGGATCGCCCAGGATGAGGGGAAAGGTGAAAATTTTAAAAAAGGCCGGTCCAGCGTGATATCCGCGCTCCCGAAAAGTCTGTTTTCCTTGCGTCAAAAGCATGGGTTGAGTCCAGGTCACAAGCACGGTCTCGGTAACCTCTGGATATCGCTCTTCCAGCAGTTTGGCACTCGGCTGCGGAATAGAAGACAACGTCGAGATCTTATTCATGCCGTGATGGTGCCGCATAAAGCGGTAGATTCGGTCGCCTTCCACATGGAATTGATCGTAGCTGAGTTCGTGGGCGATCCACATAAAAATTAAAAAACTACAGGTCAGGCCCACGGAAAGACCCGCAATATTGATTATAGAATGGGTTTTTTGCCCCAAAAAATTGCGGACCGCGATTGTGATATAATTCTTAAACATGGGATTCTCCTGTTCAGGTGTCAGT
>JAGWBW010000397.1:1473-2220 GCA_021295695.1 Candidatus Latescibacterota bacterium | reverse complement strand
TCGTATCTGTTCTGTTTGACCGCGCCGAATGCTTTGAGGTGTCGCATCCACAAAATCCATATCGACTTCAAATTGTCCTTCTAAGACTTCGGGAAAGACCCGACGGATTGTGAGTCCATAAGTTTCGTCGCCGATTTCAATGGTGCCTTTGAGTCCTTTTGTGATTCTCGTGATGTAAAATTCATCGATGCCCACGCGCATTTTATAGGCGTCGAGCACATCGACCTGACCAATGCGCCTTCCCCTGTTCATCAACTGGCCGATTTCTGCGTTTAATTGGGACAATTGCCCGGCAATGGGCGCGCGCACGGTCAGGTTCTCCAATGGGCGGCGCACATGTTCCAGTTGCCGTCGCAAACTCCTGGCGCTCGTGTCCAGTGCAGCGAGTTGGTTGATGCGATACAGCGAGTCCTGGCGTACTGTTTCCAATGCAAATGACCTGCGTTTCTGATCGTTTTGATATCGATCTCGCGCACCTTCAAACAGGTCTTGGGAAGTCAGTCCGCGTTCGAACAAAACTTTCTGCTTTTCGTATTGGCGTTCTGTTTCCCGCAAGTTCAATTCAACGCGCATCAGTTCCTGGCGGTTGCGAATGGCCCGATTTTCCAGATTCAACCGGGTGTTTTCCATGTTGTTGATTTGTTCAAACAGGCGGGCTTCCTGGGTTAAAATATTTTGCTCCAGAGTGGGATTGGACAATTTCAAAATGGGCCTGCCTTTTTCGACCATTGTTCCTTCTTCCAGGAA
>JAGWBW010000397.1:634-1125 GCA_021295695.1 Candidatus Latescibacterota bacterium | reverse complement strand
CCCTCTATCCAGAGTTTGGTGTGAATGCTGAATGGGAAAAATAGTCATATTTTGAATGATATTCAACTTTGTTTTGCGTTAATGTGACTCTTATTTTTACTCATCTCTCAAGGCGTCCGCCGGGTTTGCGCGTGCTGCTTTGAGGGTCTGGGTGGTGACGGTTGTGAATACGACGAGGAATAGGACAAGGCTGCCGAGTAAGAATGTGCCCACACCTAACCCGGTGCGGTAGGCGAAGGTTTGTAACCATTGATTGGTCGCGCAATAGGCGACTGGAAATGTAATGAAGCTTGCGAGAGCGATGTAGAGGACAAATTCTTGTGAGAGCAGGGACAAGATTTGGGATTGCGATGCGCCCAGTACTTTGCGAATGCCGATTTCTTTGGTGCGTCTGGTTGTGGCGAGTGCAGCCAGTCCAAATGCGCGGAGTGCGGCGATGAAGATGGCGAATCCTGTGGCGTATTGGATGATGAGGTTCCAGCGTTCTTCTT
>JAGWBW010000397.1:0-508 GCA_021295695.1 Candidatus Latescibacterota bacterium | reverse complement strand
GGTTGTAAAGAGGGTCATAATGACAGGTCCAATTTCGTGATGCAAAGAGCGAAAATGAAAGTCGCCAACGACGCCAATGATGGTCTTGGACTCGGAAATAGTACGCTTTTCGTGTGGATTATTCATTCGCGAGGTTTTCAGGACCTCTTTAATCGTTTTGCCAATGGGATCTTCTATGTCGAATTTCTTGACCAACGCTTCGTTGACGATAATCGATTTTCTTTGATCGGTTGGAAATTCCTCTGAATATTCCCGACCTGCAACGAGTTTCATACCGAGCGTCTTAAGTCCATCGTAATCAATAGACATGCTTTTTACGGGTTGATCTTGACTGTCTTCATAACTCACAAAAATATTAGGGGGAAGCGAAATTGGGAAGTTGAATAAACCGCCACCATAAAACCAGGTTGTGCTGATCACCCCCGGATAGGACTGTAGCGCATCTCGAAACACAGTGGGCAGGTTTCTGTATTCTCCTCGTCTCAAGACCATATCCATAGTCGAAATC
>JAGWBW010000002.1 GCA_021295695.1 Candidatus Latescibacterota bacterium | reverse complement strand
TGCTGGATCGCTTTATCGCAATCGAATTTTATCTCTCGGCCCTGTGCGCCACCTGTGCTGTTGCGGCGTATTTTGGATCGGCATTTGTGTTGTCGGCAGGCGTTTTCATCTATGTTTATGCTTTTGCAATCGGCGTGCTAATCGGCATGGAAATTCCGCTGGTCGCACGCATGAACGAAGCGTACCAGGATCTGAGCACCAATATCGCCTCAGTAATGGAAAAAGACTATTTTGGCGCATTGATCGGCGGACTATTGTTCGCCTTTTTTTTATTGCCAGAATTGGGTCTGACCTACACACCACTGGCGTTGGGCGCGATCAACTTTGTCGTAGCATCGGTATTACTGTGGCAATACCGACACTTATTGGCGCGTCGCTGGCGGCTATTGACGGCATTCTGGATTCTGGGCGCGGGCCTTCTGGCACTGGGACTTTATATCCGTCCCATTGTAATATGGGGCGAGCAAAGTCGGTATCGCGATCGCGTAGTCTATCAAGAGCAGACCGCTTATCAACGCATTGTCATAACAGAATGGAAAGGCCACCACTGGCTACACTTAAATGGCAACGTACAATTCAGCACCTATGACGAAGAACGCTATCACGAATCGCTGGTACATCCGGCCATGCAATTATCTGGATCGCGGAACAACGTACTCATCTTAGGCGGAGGAGATGGACTGGCTGTGCGCGAAGTCGTGAAATATGCAGATGTACAAGCAATCACGCTTGTAGATTTAGACAAAGCGATAATCGATCTGGCGCGCATACACCCGGTCTTTGTGGAAGCGAACGCACGGGCACTGGACGACCCACGTGTAAATGTGGTAATCGGCGATGCGGGCGTATTTCTGGCGCGTTCAGATGCGTTGTTCAATATCATCATCATCGACCTGCCCGATCCCAAAGGGCCAGACCTCGCCAGATTGTATTCGCGGGAATTTTATCGTTTATGTGCGCGTCACCTGACACCCGATGGCGTACTGGTAACCCAGGCGTCGAGTCCTCTCAACGCGCGTCTTGCTTTTCTGTGCATTGACCGCACGATAGAAGACGCTGGCTTTTCGACAATACCCTATCACACCTATATACCGACGATGGGAGATTGGGGATGGGTACTGGGGATGAAAACACAGGAAATGCACAAAGAAGATCTCGTTCACCGAATGCGGCAACTCACCTTTGCGAATATTGAAACGCAATTTTTGAATGCGGAAGCAATGCGGGGAATGTTGCACTTCTGGAAGGGCATGTTCGATGAAAAACATGCGGTCGAGGTAAGCACAGAAATGGAACCGACAGTAGATCGATACTATCGGAAATCAGAATGGGGAGTTGAGTAGAAATATTACGCTACTGGCAGGATACTGCTAAATTGGTATTCTTCGACGACCTCACCCACTGAGGCATCATAAGCGTCTTCGTCCCATTGCTCGAGAGACAAAGTGAGCTTTCCCGACTCGTCGAAATAATTCCAGATGATAAACTCCTGTCCCTCGTCTCCACCATCTTTGTAAAAAGATCCAACGGCAGATGATTCTCCGTAGTAAATAACACCGTTGCAAGTGACTTCATCTGGAGGATCATCGTACTTGCTCATATGCGCACGGATATTGCCCTCAATATTGGAAACGGGAATTTTGCGCGTCAGGCCCCAGGAAATACTATCGTCTTCTGCCCGCTCGAGATATGCCACATCATCGCCGCAGGAGAGTTCCCATTCATCCACGCGATCACCTTCGTAATCGTAATAATGCTGCGCCGTAACCTGCCATGTTTTGAGATCGTAGTCGAGAACATAATCCGGCTTGAGATCGGACAGCGTAACACTCAGGGGATCGAGGGCTTCGGATTCGTCTTTCTTTTTCTTAAAAGGAATCCAATTCATTTTCTCTCCCTGAAACGCAGCGAGCAAAAAACTCATCCGGGTGCGCGAGTGTCTCACCCACAGGCACACCCAGAGTCAGTCCAACACTTACGAATTCATTCCCATCTTTGCTTTGAGTTCAGCAAGGCGTTGATCTGTGCCGTCAATTTCCTCATCAACGCTCTTGGATTCATCGGCCATTTCACCATACGCCTGCGAGAGCGATTCATCTTCTTCAACCCGCTCTTTCATGCGCTCGAGCATGGCGATCGTACCAGACGAATCGACTTTGGCGAGTTGCTTATTGATTTTTTTCGTCGCAGCGGCTGTTTTTGCACGCGCACGCAGTGAAATGAGTTCATTTTCGTGCGTTGCAATAGTAGATTTGAGTTTCTCCACCTGGCTTTGAAGCTTAGCGGCCATATCTTCCTGCATCTGGGCATCCTGCTCAAACTGAGAGATACGGCTGTCGGCCTCTGATTTGCGACTGAGGGCTTCGGTTGCCAACCGATCGGCTTCCCCTGCATCCAGATCGCCGCCCTGGGCTTTCTGGAGCAAAACCATGGCCTTGCGCTCCCAGTCAGCAGATGCCTTCTTATTGTCTTCGGCTTGCTTTCGCAATCGAATGGCCTGCCCTTTGACCTCAGCCAGGCTGGTCATCGCGTTATTGAGGTCTTGTTTTAGATCGCGAATACCCTGTTCGGTCATTTTTATCGGATCTTCAAACTTGTCAATGGCTGAATGGACTTCGGACTTGCCCACATTGAAGAGGCGTTGGAAGATGCTCATAAGATACTCCTTTTTTGAAATGGTCAGTGGTCAACTGACTACTGATGGCTATATTCGAGTAATTCTGCGGCATTTTCGGCCAGGGCGAGTTCGAGCGCAGTAATCGAGCCTTCAAGCTCAGAGCGGTCGAGTGTATCCAGGCGCAGGGTATCGCGGAAAAGAACCGTGCCGGTTTCCTCGTCGAGGGCAAACGCCCCGTGAACGAGCATGCGATTCATTTCGAGCAACCTTTTGTACAGATCACCAGGGACATTGGGAACGGGCAGAATCGCCTGCTCAATAATGAGGATGGGATCCTCGCAATCGACAATGAGATGATTGATACCGCGGTCTTCGTCGCTCACCACAACGAGTTCTTCAGCGGTATCTTCCTCGTCAACCGCGAGATTGAGGTCTTGAAGATAAGATTTGACTGTATTGAAATATTCTGACATTTTAAACTCCTGAAAGCGGTTTGCGGAAGGTGTAACGTGACCCACCGTTCAGACTATGAGATTCTCAAACGAAATATTGGTTTCAAAAAATTAACGTTCAAATTGACTTCAAGTCAAGTATAGATCGCAGATGACCAACCACTCTGGAGATTTTATGGAACCCAAATACCCGGTATGGAACATACGCCATAAGGGCGATTATCATTCTATTGCCGATGTCATTCTCACAAACCGTTCGCTAAAAATAGAGGATTTAACCGATTCTCCCGATATTTTGAATGATCCCTATTTAATGAAAGACATGCCCCGCATTGTCGAACGCATATCAGAAGCCATTCACAATAAAGAGCGCATTGTGGTTTTTGGCGATTACGATGTAGATGGCGTCACGAGCACGGCTGTTTTGCTCGATTTTTTTGATATGGTGGGTGCCGATGCCACATTTTTGTTGCCCGACCGGTTTCGAGATGGGTATGGCATGAAACCACCGGGCGTAGAGAGAGCATCCGCAAAAGGAGCGCAACTCATTGTAACTGCGGACAATGGTATTTCAGCTTTTGAAGCTGTTGACACTGCCAATAATACCGGAATTGATGTGGTGGTCATTGACCATCACCATCCGCAGGACAAACTGCCAGACGCTCTGGCACTGGTGAATCCCAATCGTCCAGATTGCGAATATCCCTTCAAGGGGCTGGCCGCCGTGGGGGTGGCATTTAAGGTCGTACAGGCTCTGGCATCGGAGTTCCTGCCCGATTCAGAACGCCGCCGGTATTTGAACTCGCTTCTGGATCTGGTCGCTTTGGGCACTGTGGCTGATATGGCCCCCATGGTTGCAGAAAATCGCCTGCTCACGCGAAAGGGGATGCAGATACTCAATACCACCGAGCGCCCGGGCTTACAGGCACTTAAAGCCGTCTCGGGAACGACCAACCGCCCCGTTGACACGATTGCAATTGGATTCTTCCTCGGACCGCGCATCAACAGCGCAGGGCGCCTATCATCGGCTGATCTGGCACTCGATTTGTTGCGCTGTCAAAACCAGGTACAGGCGGAAAAACTCGCCGAAGAATTAAACGGCCTGAATAGCGAAAGACAGACTCTGCAAAACGACGGTATCGCCGAAGCAGAACGCATGGTAGAAGATAACTGGTTAGACCAATATCGCATTCTGGTCGTGCGCGGAGACGACTGGCATCTGGGCGTGGTCGGATTAATCGCCGGGCGATTGGTCGAAAAATTTTCGCGCCCAGCACTGGTATGTACCAATTTTCGGAAAAATGGCATCTACACAGGTTCTGCACGCACTGCGGGTGGATACAATATCGTCGAGGCGATTTTCCGCGTCTCGGATTTGCTCACCGAATTTGGCGGACACGCCGATGCCGCCGGTTTTTCGGTCCCCGCTGAAAATTATCTCGAATTTCAAGACCGGTTGACCGCAGATGCTCAAGCGCGGTTATCAGAGGAAGCATTAACGCCACAACTGGAGGTCGATGTCGCCCTCAAACCATCCGATATTTCGCTGACAACCGTTGACGCCCTGGACAAATTGGCACCTTTTGGTTCGAAGAACGAATTGCCGCGCTTTATAACCCGCAATTGCCGAATTGCAGATGCGCGCGCCATAGGCCGTGGGGCACATTTGAAACTCAGCGTGGATACAGGTGCTGATCTGTGCGATGCAATCTGGTTTCGCCAGGGCGAGCGGGTTTACGAATTGTCAGTGGGCGATCGCGTCGATCTCGCCTTTGCACTACAGGCCAATACCTGGCAAGGCAGAACCAACGTGCAAATGCTGGTAGAAGACATGCGCCTGTCGAGTCTTAGCGATTAGCCAATTTTCCGGAGATATATAATGGGAATAGCTGAAAAATTAAACGTGGGCATTGTGGGAGCTGCTGGGCGTGGGGGCAGTTTTCGAGTCGCTTTTGAAGCGCATGAAACGGCTCGCATTCACGCGGTATGCGATGTGCGCGAAGAGGAACTCGACGCGGCTGCTGAACGACTGGGCGCATCTGAAAAATACGCGGATTACGAAACCATGCTCGCGCGTTCTGAACTCGATGCAGTCGTCATCGGTACCCCCATGCATTTTCACGCTCAGCAAGCAATTGAGGCACTGCATCGCAATATCCACGTCTTAAGCGAAGTCACAGCCGGGGTCTCCGTAGCGGAATGCCACGGACTGGTACATGCCGCTACGTCGTCAAAAGCAATCTATATGATGGCTGAAAATTACACCTATACCCGCCCCAACGTACTGGTGAAAGAACTCGTGCGGCGAGGTTTGTTCGGCGATGTATATTACGGTGAAGGAGAGTATTTGCACGAATTGAAAGCCCTGAATGAAATCACAAAATGGCGGCGCAAGTGGCAAACGGGCATTGATGGTATAACCTATTGCACGCACAGCCTGGGACCTCTTCTGCAATGGATGCCGGGTGACCGCGTGGTGCGCGTGTGTTGTGCGGGCAGCGGACACCATTACACAGACCTGCGGGGAGATCAGTATGAAAACCAGGATTCGTGCGTGATGTTGTGCCAGATGGCGAGCGGTGGACTGGTAAAAATTCGGGTCGATATGCTATCGGAGCGCCCCCATGCAACTGGCAATTTTCAATTACAAGGAACAAAAGGATGTTACGAATCGGCGCGAACGCGCGGTGGTGTCAATCGCGTATGGCTTGCAGATATCTGCGACGAAAAAAATGAATGGATGGATTTGACAGATCTGGAAGAAGATTATTTGCCCGACATGTGGCGCAACCCCTCTGAATCGGCACTAAAAGCCGGACACGGCGGGGGCGACTTTTTCGAAATCATGGATTTTATTCAAAGCATTAACGGCGAAATCGCCTGTCCGATTGGCATTCACGAGGCCATGGACATGACCTTGCCGGGATTAATCAGTCAACAATCAATTGTGCAAGATGGCGCGTGGTTAGACGTGCCTGATTCGCGCTCGTGGATAGAGGAGTAAAATATGGGAATGCTGGATGCTATTGATCTAAAACAAATAATAAAAAAATCTGAATACAACGCCCGGATGGAAAAGCTGGAAATAAAAATGGGGCAAATCGAGCGAAAAGCATTGGAAAACAAAGTGCCCATCACGATCGTGTTCGAAGGCTGGGGCGCTTCTGGTAAGGGACGACAGATCACCGAGTTATTGCAAGTTCTCGATCCCCGGGGCGTCAAAGTA
The DNA here is from genome assembly GCA_021295695.1 of Candidatus Latescibacterota bacterium. Taxonomy (GTDB): domain Bacteria; phylum Latescibacterota; class UBA2968; order UBA2968; family UBA2968; genus VXRD01. Next base: position 65,810 of record JAGWBW010000002.1, on the reverse strand, counting down.
TATTCGACGCAGGTTTCCAATGTAGAAGAGGCTTACCGACCATTTATGTGGCGGTTCTGGACCAAAATCCCCGAACGCGGGCGCATAGCGATTTACGGTCGGAGTTGGTACAGTCGGTTCATTGTGGAGAAATTAGACCCAATGATGAGCAAGCTGCCGGTTGATAAGGCGTATCAAGAAGTGAATAGTTTCGAGCGACAACTCGTAGATGACGGCCAGGTAATCATCAAGTTTTTCCTGCACATTTCGCGCAAAGAACAAAAAAAGCGTTTTAAGCAACTCGAAAAAAATCCCCTGACTTCCTGGCGCGTGACAGATTACGATTGGAAAAAGAATAAGCAATACGAATCGTATGGGGAAGTCATCGAAGAAATGATCGCACGTACAGACAATGAATATGCCCCCTGGCATATTGTACCGGCTCAAAATTGGCGTTTTGCAACAGTTTCAGTATTTGAAAAAGTGATCAAAGTCCTCGAAAAAAAACTGGCATCTCTGAACAAAAAGACGCGGACCAACGCGGTTTCTCTACCCCCAATCCCGCATTCTATGCTCGAAACTTCTGATTTGTCCAAAGAACTCACGCGCAAAGAATACGATCATCAGCGCCGCATTTATCAAAAAAAGATATGGGAACTCGAACACGAAGTGTATTTGAAAAGGCAGTCAGTCGTCATTGTTTACGAAGGCTGGGACGCTGCGGGAAAGGGCGGCAATATCAAACGCCTGGTGCGCCGCATGGACCCGCGGGGATACGACGTGTTCCCCATCGCCGCGCCAAATGATATCGAACTGGCACATCACTATTTGTGGCGGTTCTGGATCAAAATGCCCAAAGCCGGCCATTTTGCCATCTTTGACCGGTCGTGGTACGGACGCGTTCTGGTCGAGCGCGTAGAGGGATTTGCGACAATACAGGAATGGCAACGCGCATACCGCGAAATCAACGAAATGGAAGAACAGATGGCAAATTACGGCACCTTATTATTCAAATTCTGGATCGATATAGACAAAGACGAACAATTGAAGCGCTTTCGAGACCGCGAAGAAGTACCGTTCAAACAGTGGAAAATTACGGATGAGGATTGGCGCAATCGAGAGAAATGGAATCAGTATCGCGACGCAGTGGATGAAATGTTGTACCGCACAAACACAGATTATGCGCCATGGACCATTGTAGAGTCCAACTGCAAGCTATATGCGCGCATTAAAACGCTGAAAACCGTGGTCAAGACCCTGGAAAAGCACTTGATCAAACATTGAAGGTGAGAGGTGCAGTGAACGAATTAGCCATTGAATTGCGAGATATCCACAAGGTTTTTGTAACCGACAGCAGCCGCGTAGAGGCACTCGCACAAATTTCTCTGCGGATAGCGCAGGGCGAATTTGTCAGTATGATCGGTCCCTCGGGATGTGGCAAAACGAGCTTAATGCGGATTGTCGGCGATCTGGAAACACCGACGAAGGGCACGGTTCGCGTACTGGGAAAAATACCCGAAGCCGCGCGGCGCGAACGGTTGGTGGGCTTTGTATTTCAACATCCCTCGCTTCTCGCATGGCGCACGGTAGAAGAAAATGTGCGCCTACCCGCAGAGGTCTTTGGAGACGCAGAAATTTTAAGCCGGGTCTCTGAGATGATCGACATTGTCGGATTGGCTGGATTTGAGCATGCGTATCCGCGCGAACTATCCGGCGGCATGCAATCGCGGGTCGCCATAGCCAGAGTCCTGACCTTCCGACCATCCGTTTTGCTTATGGACGAGCCTTTTGGGGCATTAGATGAAATGACGCGGGAAAAAATGCAAATTGAACTGTTGCGAATCTGGCAGGCGACCGGTGCTGCTGTCTTATTTATAACCCACAGCATTTCTGAGGCATTGCTCCTCTCCGACCGCGTTGTGGTGATGTCTGCCAGACCCGGCAAAATCGCGGAAGACCTGAAAGTCAATTTTCCCCATCCCCGAGAAAACACCTTGCGCGCCGACCCCCAATTTGTAGCGATGGAAACCCATTTGCGCGAGCAACTGGAAGGATAAAACCACAAGACCCCTGTCCCCAACCCCACCAGCTCTCAGCAGTCAGCTATCAGTCCACCCAACCCCTAGTCTCAGCCCCCTCTTTTATCTGCGTCCATCTGCGGATCACACCTCTCCCATATCCGACTCCCAGGGCTGTATGAGCGCGAGTTTTTTGCCCAGGGCATCCATCAGATCGGGCAGATCAAATGATGTGAGAACGCCCCGAAGGATATTGGCAGTAGGCCAACTGACCAGGGGCGTTTGTGTCCAGGCATGATAGGACAGCGGGTAATTTTTCAGGGTAACAGTCGTTACTGCTGAATGGAGAAATCCGGCAAATAGCGCGTGAATTGCACCCTGTCCACGGCCGTAAAGATAGATTTTTTCCGCGCCTTCATAAGCCAGCAGGTCGAGCGTGGATAACACATCGTGTACCCGCCTTCCGAGAAAACTTTGACCGAGCATCAGACCATAACCATTGCACATATAGTCATTGCCATAAGGGTGAAAAAAGTCGCGTTCATCATCGGCAAGCGATTCCCCCAGGCCACGCACATCAAGTGCATAGAGCGGGTGTTGTTCTTTCAGTCTTTTCGCCAAAGAATCTTCGATCAGATCCACTTCGGCAGAAACATGTGGCAAATAGAGATGAACCTCGCGCTCGACATCAAGCGTATGCGAATAAGACGGATTGGACAGGCGTTTCCGCATAATAGCGCGAATATTGCCTTCGGTTTCAATCGCATACCGCGCCAGGCGAACGCCATCTTCTGTCGTGCTGCGCAACCAGCGGTGGTGGGGCAGGTCGCGATTGTCAGACACGTTGAGCGTGCTTTGCACGCAAAGGGTAAGTTCGTCTTTGCCCAATTTTTTTCGTTTTGATGCAAGAACATCTGCTTTTTGGGCAATCAGATCGTAAATGGGAGTAGCCCCTTCGGGCACAACCTCGCCTTTTGGGGTGACATTTAAGACATCGCTCAAGTCTTCGGTCTCTTCCAAACGGGTAACCTGCTGACTGCCAGCGTGTGTTGCAAAAAATTGCACCATAGCTTCCTGGTTATCGATAAAAAAGCCGTGGCCTTCTGGCCCGATGAAAATATCAGTCGCATTGGCTGGCGCACCAATGATATCATAAAAACGACGGATTTCAGAATAGGCTTGTCTGAGACCGCGTCGGTCGAAAAAACAATAGGTTTGCCCGAGCAAAATGACGGGAGCTGGTGCCCGAGCAATAAAAAAATCGGCCATATCCAGGCCCGCGCCAATCACACCCGGCGGATACTGTTCCGAATCGGCGGGCAGTTCATTTTCGAGATTGGCGACAAAAGTGGTGACAAAACAACTGGGGGCAGCCATAGTAAAACGCTCTTCCACCGGCCAGATCCAACTGGTCATAGTACCGCCGCCCGAGTTGCCCGTAAGCCCGATGTGCGCGGGATCGACTTCGGGACGGGTAAGCAAATAGTCGAGCGCGCGGATACCATCCCATGCCCGCCACGCGCCAAACCATTCGCCCACGAGTTCGAGTTGTTTGCCCATCATATTGTGGGCATGTGTTGACGACCGCACATTCTCGCGGCTGTGCAGGGCATAATATTGATCGCGCTCGCCCTGATTGAAGGGATCGTAGATCAAGACGACAAAGCCATTGCGCGCCAGGCGCTGACAAAATGCCTGATAAAGCGATGCATTTTTGCCATCGGCAGCATGACCACAAGAGCCAATAATACCGGGTGCCGGCCCATCGAGGTTGTTGGGCACGTAAAGGTGGGCGGTGACCAAACAACCCGGGCGGCTCTCAAAGATGATTTTTTCAATGCGATAATAGCGGCGTTCAATTGTACCGACGACCCGCGCCCGAAGAGGTGTTTTACTCGGCCAGGGGCGATAGGCTTTGTCAATCGCCTCGCGCACTTCGTCGCGGTATGCAAAAGCTTCTTTTTTTGTGCGGATGGACGATAGGCATTTTGCACGGTCGGCATTTACAGCCCGCACGCGCGCAACATAGTCATCCAGCACCATGTGTCCATAACCATTTAGCGGCATAAGAATAACTCCTGATTAGAAGGATAAGACGTGATATAAAAGGACCTGTACAATACATATATCTCCCGTGTGAGGTCAACGTTTTTTTAGCCCCCAAAGCTAAAAGTCTAACGCGATTTGCCTCAGTATTCCAAGCCGTTTTTGTTGCCATTACACGGGTTTTTACCTACATTATGAAATCTATATTTCAATTTTGAGATCGAAACTTATGTCGGCAATTGCTGAGAACTTAAAACGCGTTCAAGACCGCATTGATAGGGCTGCCCATCGGTCCGGACGGTCCGCAGATGCGGTAAAATTGATTGTTGTAACAAAGACCTGGCCTGCCGATGTCGTACAACAGGTCATAGATGCGGGAACACGGATTTTAGGTGAAAGTCGCGTGCAAGAGGCTCAGCACAAGGTCGCAGAAGTAACGAACGCGGTATCCTGGCATTTGGTTGGGCACTTACAGCGCAACAAAGTCAAAATTGCGTTGTCTTTATTCGACCTGATTCACTCGGTTGACACATTGCGCCTGGCGAAAGAGATCAGCCGGTCGGCCATGCGGAGAAGTACCTCAGCTCGCGTATTGGTACAGGTAAACACATCGGGCGAAGCATCGAAGTTCGGTATATCGCCCAACGCGGCATTGGACCTGGTCGAGCAGGTCGATGACCTGCAGGGCGTTTCGGTAACAGGATTGATGACAATTGGCACCTTTGATCCAGACCCCGAAACAGCGCGGCCCAATTTTGTCCTGTTGCGACAAATCAGGGATCGCATCGCAATTCACAAACCCCATGTATCTGCCCTGTCTATGGGGATGACCAGCGACTTTGAAGTTGCGATTGAAGAAGGCGCGACAATGGTTCGCGTGGGCACAGCGATTTTTGGTCAGCGGACGGTATAAACTATGGTTGATGTGGTTGCTCAGGCGATTATTTTAATCCAACAGGCCATTGACTGGGTGCTTGTTGCAGTGGTAATCGGCATGGTGGCGTTGTTGCTATTACGCGCTATTTTGGTACGTATGAATTCTTTTGGCTGGTCTCAATATTATGTCCGGCGTATAACCGATCCGCTCGTGTGGCCCATTGCGCAACACATGCCTGGAAATACCGCCGCGGCACCGTTGATACTGGTGATTGCGACATTGATCGGAGCATTTTTTTTTAAATGGTTGACCAACGATGTGCTGTATTCACTCATTGGATTGTTGCACGGAATTTCTTCTGGCGAAATCTTGCATATCATCGGATGGTTGCTCTATGGCGTCGTTGCGATCTTGCTGGTTTTAATTATCGCGCGTATCGTATTTTCCTGGTTGCCCTTTGTGCGCGGAGGCAGATTTATGTGGACGCTTTACAGCTTGACTGAACCTATTATGGGGCCTTTTCGGCAAATCGTTCCTCCACTGGGTATGTTCGATTTGTCACCCATTTTGTTAATTTTGCTTCTGCAAATTGTTCAGAGTGCCATCCAAAGTGTATTTGAGTTATAGATAGCCCTTAGGGGAGGGGAATGTGAACATCACACCACTGGATATTCGCAAACAGATTTTTAAAAAATCTTTTCGCGGTTATGATCAAGAAGAAGTGCAGGCATTTCTCGAAATGCTGGCGACAGAAGTTGAACATCTCAACGGCGAAAATATCGAACTAAAAGAACATCTCAATGTGTTGCAATCAGAAGTGCATCACTATCAATCAATAGAGCAAACCCTCCAGGAGATGCTCAGGACTGCCCAACAAACGGCTGAGGAAGTCAAGGAAAATGGGCACAAAGAAGCACGGCTGATTGTGAAAGAAGCGGAAATCCGCAGTAATCGGGCCATTGAAAAAGCACGCACGCAGGTGCATGATATCCGCACAGAGCTTGTGGAGTTACAAAATCAACGCGATATGTTCTTGTCCAAGTTTAAGGCTCTGGTACAGGTTCAGACTGATTTTTTGAACCAGTTGAAAGGGACCACCTTCGATGTGGTAAAAGAGGATATCCCGAAAATAGAAGATGACGCTACAGATCAGGACGACGAAGATGCCTGAACAGAATGTTCGACTGGGTGTTATGGGCGGATCTGGTGTTTATCACATGGAAGGTGTGGAAATTATAGCCGAACACCGCCTTGCCACACCTTTTGGCGCGCCCTCAGATGCAGTTGTCGAAACGCGTATAGGCGATCAATCGGTATATTTTTTGCCCCGTCATGGACGCGGGCATGTGCTGCTGCCTTCTGAAGTGCCCTATCGCGCCAATATATATGCCATGAAACAGATGGGCGTGACGCATCTGCTGGCGATAAGTGCTGTGGGAATTATGCGAGAAACCATAAAACCGGGTGATATGGTGGTGCCCGACCAGATTTTTGATCGCACCCGCGGCATCCGTACAAGCACATTTTTTGGTGCGGGCATTGCCGGACATGTCGCCTTTGCCGATCCTTTTTGCGGCGAATTGCGCGACTTACTGCTGGCCGCTGCAAAAAATTCCGAGGTGACCACCCACGACGGCGGAACGTATATTTGTATGGAAGGACCGCAGTTCTCCACACGCGCAGAGTCCCATTTTTATCGCCGAGAAGTCAATGCGACCGTTATTGGGATGACGGCTTTGCCCGAAGCCAAGCTCGCACGCGAGGCTGAAATGTGCTATGCGATGCTGGCTATGGGCACGGATTACGATTGCTGGCATGAAGTCGAAGAAGATGTGTCGGTAGAATCTGTGGTCACTGTGTTAAAAGCCAATGCAGAGCACGCAAATCAAATTGTATGCTCATTGGCTGCACAGTTGCCCAGAACATCGGATTGCGATTGTCTCAATGCCGCACAATTTGCGATTATCACATCGCCAGAGGCAATTTCCAGCGCGGCAAAAGAACGTCTCAGTCTTTTATATGATAAGTACTGGACTTAAAAAACGCGAGCCTCTAATAACGTTTATGATCGACAATAGCTGGTACATACGCCCCAAAGGGTTGCGAGAACGTCATGCTGCGGGCGGTGTGGTCGTGCGTTGGGATGGCAATCAGGTCTTGCTGGCTCTGGCCCGCGAGAGAGGGCATACCGACTATGTGTTGCCCAAAGGACACATTGAAGCGGGCGAGAAAATCGAATGTGCTGCGAGACGAGAGATCGAAGAAGAAGTGGGGATATCAAAACTGCAACTCGTAGAAAAACTCGGCACAAAAGAACGGCTTGATTTCCGCAAGACAGAATGGAAAATAACACATTATTTTTTGTATTCGACCGAGCAGATTGATGCCGTGCCAACCGATACAACGCATCACGAAAGCATGTCGTGGGTGCCGCTTGATCCACTCCCCGTGTTCTTTTGGCCGGAACAACACGCGCTAATCAAAGAAACCGCGCGTCAAATTCGGAAAGCTGCGGACAGAAAGGAATAAAATGACACAACAAGATCTGGATTATTTCGAAAAACTTTTAGAGACCAAACGCACCTCTATTGTTAAAGACCTGGGCACGTTGCAGAGCCATTCCATGCAGATTACATCGGCAGAATCATCGGGAGACCTGACGTATTCAGATCACATGCCCGATTTGGGCAATTCGACCATGGAACGCGAAAAGGCTTTTCTATTTGCAGCACGCGACGGTGCTTATCTGGACCAAATTGAAGCCGCTTTAATGCGCATCAAAAAGCACAAATTTGGCGTGTGTCGAACGTGTAAAACTCCCATCCCCAGAGCAAGACTGGAAGCGGTGCCGACCACGGAAGTTTGCGTACCGTGTAAAGAAAAACAAAACAAATCGGCATGAGGTGTACTTGTGAGATTTTTATGGATTACAGGCGTGGCAGTGGTGCTGGACCAACTCACCAAATGGTGGGTATTGCAAACCATGACTCTGGGTGAATCTATACCGGTGTTGGGGTCTTTTTTTAAACTGACCTACATTCACAATCCAGGGGCAGTATTCGGCATCCGATTGGGCAATCCATACCTGCACCTGTTACTGGCCTGTGTGGCACTTCTCGTGGTTGGTGGGTTACTGTGGCGCATCTCTCCCGAAGACCGCCTCGCAGCCATTGGTTTGACTCTGGTGCTGGGAGGTGCAATTGGCAATATCATCGACCGCGTGCGGTTTGACGTCGTAATTGATTTCCTCGATTTTGGCATTGGAACTGCGCGGTGGTGGGTTTTTAACCTCGCGGATACCTCCGTCAGTGTGGGAACCGCCCTCTTAATTTTTGCTTTTGGCATTACATCTAAACGCCGTGAGACGGTGTATAACCGTGATTCATCTAAAAATTCTGCCCCAACATGAAGGCCAGCGCCTGGACCGCTATTTGGCCGATCAACGCCCAGAATTTTCGCGTTCACGTCTTCAAAAACTGATTGTCGAGGGTGCTGTTTGCATCAACGGGAAGACAACGCGGTCGAGCTATCGGGTGGTGGCTGGCGATAGCATCACAATAAACATACCTCCTCCAACAGATAGTGCAATTAATCCAGAGGATATTCCTCTGGATATTTTTTTTGAAGATGACCATGTGCTGGTACTCGACAAACCTGCGGGTATGATTGTGCATCCAGCGGGGAGAGTGACCTCGGGAACACTCGTCAATGCCCTTTTGTCACATTGTACGCATTTGTCGGGGATCAATGGGGTTCTGCGACCGGGTATTGTACATCGGCTGGACAAAGACACATCGGGGCTGATGGTCGTCGCCAAAAGTGATGAAGGACACCGCGGATTGGCTACCCAGTTGGAGGCCCGATCGATGGATCGGCGTTATCTCGCGCTGATATGGGGGGGCTTTGAAACAGATGAAGGGCGCGCAGAAGCACCCATTGGAAGGCATCCAAAAGATCGAAAACGAATGGCTGTTTCTCAGAATGGAAAATTTGCGGTAACGCGCTGGAAAATAAAGGCGCGTTACGACTTTCTCTCTTTGCTATCTCTCGCACTGGAGACGGGTCGGACGCACCAGATCAGAGTGCATCTGGCGCATCTCAATCGTCCCGTATTTGGCGATCCGTTATACAGCGGGCGTGAAGAGCGACTACAGGGGATTGCTCCCCTGTTTCGGAGAGAGGCAACCCATCTGCTCGCGCAAACAAATCGGCAGATGCTCCACGCAACCCAATTGACATTTGTGCATCCCGTAACAAAAAAAGAAATGATGTTTGAAGCACATCCACCAGAAGATATGCAAAACGTGATCGATATTCTTGCTACTCAGTAAGGCTTATTCCTCATCATCCTCTTCCGGCATAAGCACAAATTCGGGATAGGCGTCAATTCCCAATTCTCCAACATCCTGCCCCAATTGCTCAACCTGGCGCGACACGCGCACACTCAACGTCATCGCAATTACGCGCCACAACACCCACGAAGTCACAAACACGAATGCGCCAATCGCCACGATGCCGATCAATTGTACGCCCAAGTTGCCACCACCAGCGATACAGACCGCTATGGTGCCCCAGATCCCGGCGAACAAGTGAGCCGGTATCGCCTCGACCACATCATCCAACTTGACCTTTTCCAGAAGCTTGATCCCGGCAGTACACAAAATTGCGCCAATAGCACCAATAACGACCGCCCAGTAGTGATCAACAATATCAGGTCCGGCGGTAATCGAGACCAGACCAGCGATTGCGCCATTCAGACCGGCGAACAGATCTAAGCGCCCCAGGATCGGTCGAGAAACGAAAAGAGCTGTCATAACACCGGCTGCGGCCGCCAAATTGGTATTGACCAGCACATGACTCATCGCGACCACGTCAAGCGCGCTTCCCAATGCCAGTTGCGATCCGCCGTTGAAGCCAAACCAGCCGAACCACAAAATAAAGACACCCAGTGTTACTATCAAAATGTTTGAGGGCGGAGTAGATTTGATCGTGCCATCGCTGCGGAATTTGCCGAACCGCGGTCCAACGACCATTGCGCCAGCAAGAGCCGCCCAGCCACCGGTGCTATGCACGATGGTCGAACCAGCAAAATCCTTGAAACCCATCGCACTGAGCCATCCCTCGCCCCATGTCCATGCACCGACGATGGGATAGATAATCGCTGTCAGCACCGCAATAAAAACGAAAAAAGACCACATCCTGACTCGTTCAGCCAGGGCTCCAGAGACAATGGAGGCAGTGGTCGCGACGAAGACCATCTGGAAAAACCAGTTGGACATGGTGGAATAGCCGTTCTTAACCACAGCCGCCTTCGCAGCCTCATTTCCCCCCAGCATAGCGATCTCATCGCCTGACGGTCCGTATAAGAATTTAAATGAACCAATCACATTCCCCACATCGACGTACATGAGATTATAGCCGATGAAATAGTAGGCAAGCCCGGCAATGGAATAGAGGCCGATGTTCTTCAGGCAGATCATGGAGGCATTCTTGGTGCGCACAGAGCCAGACTCGAGCATGGTAAATCCCGCGCACATCCACATCACCAGCGCGCCCCAAACGAGAAATGAAAAAGTGTTGAAGACGAACAGGGTTTCCTCGTCAACCGCTGCATGCGCGGCAGTTGTAGCACACGCAAGGAAGCCGAGCACCGCGAGTGTTTTTCCCACCAGTGTGGTGAATCGGTGATGAATAAAGGCTGCAGAAAACGTTCACATGGCTATCTCCTCTCATAATGATGAGAAAGTGCCTCCACGCCCTTCTATCTCGCTATCTCTTCCGCCGTCACCGCGGGCGGCACCAAAGGCAATTCGATTATCATCTCGGTGAATTCACCGGGTTCGGTTACGACACGGATGGTTCCCCCGTGTTCGCGCACAATATCGTTGGAAAGGGCAAGGCCAAGGCCGGTCCCCTTGTCTGTCGGTTTGGTGGTAAAGAAAGGATTGAAAATTTTATCGACAACCTCGGGCGGAATCCCATTCCCATTATCTCTTATGCTTATCTCTATCCGATCATCCAGGCGCCTGGTGCTCAGCGACAGGGTCGGGAAATAGGTCACACCATCATCTGCTTCGATAGCACGCCGTTTCTCGTCGGTAGCATAACAGGCATTGCCTACCATATTGAGAAAGACGCGCCCAAAATCCTGTGGAACAACCTCAATTTGCCCCGCATCTGGGTCGAGATCCGTCTCGATGGTCAAGTTAAAATCCGCGTCAGTCGCCCGTGCGCTGTGGTAGGCAAGGCGGGCGTGTTCATCGAGCAGATTGTTAATTTCAATGGGTAATCGCTCACCAGAGCCGCGCCCCATCATGAGCATGTCGTGAACAATGCGGTCGGCGCGGGTGCCGTGTTGGAGGATGCGCCCCATGTTGTCGGTGAGGTCCTGGCATATATCTTCAACCAATTCGCGCTGCTCCTCGCTCAGTGCCTCGGGAATTTCGTCCAGTACCTCCACCAACTCCTCCATGAGTTCTTCCGAAGCTTCCGAGAAGTTTTTCACAAAATTCAGCGGATTCTTGATCTCGTGCGCCACACCTGCAGTGAGTTCGCCGAGCGCGGCCAATTTCTCGCGCATGACAATTTGGTCCTGCGCCACCTGCAAATCCTCCAGCACTTTTTCGAGCTCTGCATTCTTAGATTGCAACTCTTCTGCCAGTTTTTCCACCAGATTCAGGCGCTGCACCTCCAGAGCGTGGCGGCGAAAGACTTCGAGGGCTGCGGCCATGTCTGCCACCTCGTCGTTCCCACCGATCTCGACCTTGCCCTCCAGGTCGCCATCAGCCATGCGGCGCATCCGCTCGGATAGTCGCTCGAGACGGGGCAATAGCATTCGCCCCACGAATAAATAGGCGATCAACAACGCGCCAGTAATGCTGATCACATTCAAAACCAACAGAAGACTGCGCCCGGTGCCGATGGCCAGTGTGGAAGCGCGGGTAGCTTCCTTCGCACTTATGCGGGCAGCATTTACCAGCCCTTCGGCTTCGACGACCAGATCAAGGGCAAGAGACTGATTGCGTGCGAGCAGGTCCCGCTGGTGCGCGACGTGTTCGAGTTCTCGTGTACGCAGGTCGAAGCCCCCTTCTTCCCCCAGCCCCAACTGGTACAGGCGGGCACATATCGGAGCGATCTGACTGCGCGCACGGGCCGTTCCGAGTGCCGACAAACTCCATTCAATCCTGTCTTTAGCAGCCTCAAATCGCTCCCGCAATGGCTCAATCAAGGGCGCATCTGAAAGATTGAAAGCACTCGACAGAAGCTGGATTGCTGTGGTGGCGTCTGCTTGCAATGCAGCCAGATGGCGATAGTGGTCGAACTCTTGTCTCGACAAGTGCTGTGCAGGCGACGCGGGTGCTTCGCCGAGATTGCGATACCCCGTCATAGCGTAAAACAACTGGTCGTCAATAAGCGGAACCATGACACCAACCAGTTCGTTGCGCACTTTAACCAGTTCTGCACGCAGGGCTTCACTCCGTTCTTGGAGCGCAAAAAACTCGGCTACTGAGCTTTCAATTGCCTCGATATTTGAGATCAGAGTACCACCCTGGGCGCGAATGCGACTGAAGCGTTCCTCTTCTTCACCTCGCTGCGTCAGAGCCGCCAACTGCGCTTCAAAAGTGTTTCGCTCTGTGGCGATCTCGGCAATAACCTGATCAAATGTCTCTGGCGTTGCAGCAGCGATGAGACGCGGTGCTGCGGCTACAATGGCACCGCTTTGCTGCGCGACTCCAAAAGCAGCCGCCATCCCGGGCACACTGCCTTCATTCACGCGACTTTGCGCGTCACCCACGCTGTTGAAAGAAAACCAGCCAACCAGACTCGCCCCCATAGTGAGGACAACAGCACCGCCAATACCCAAATAGAGTTGCGTCGAGATTCGGTAGCGGCCTTCAAGCAGGTGTTTTATTATCTCAATCATGGCTTTATTGCGTCCCGCAGAGTTCGGATCGAGCGATAACTGCCATCTGTGCCAATCACGGTGAGAAAAACAGCGTCTGAACCCTGATTGTCATTTGCGCCATAGCGAAGTTCAAAGCCGCCCAGATCAATAGTATCGACACCGCGCAAACTGTTGAGAAACCGGGTGCGGTTAACCTCTCCCCCACAGCGTTCGAGAGCGGCGATAGCCAATCGCCCTGCCAAATAGCCTTCGTAGGAGACAAAACCAGGAGTCGCTTCGGGAGCGTGGGTCGCCAGAGCACGGCGATAGGCAATACCAACGGGGAGAGTGTTATCTGTTGGAAAAGGTACGACCTGCGTGACGAAGACCCCAGCACCACTGCGACCGAGTTCCCTGGCCAACGCATTGCTGCCCACAAAGGAGATGGTCATGAATACGGGATCCAGCCCTATGTGTCGCGCCCAGGCAATCAGCGTTGCTACTGGCTGGTAGGCCCCTATCAGGATGACCGCATCGGGGTTTGCACTATGCAGGTTGAGCAGACCCGTCTTCACCGCCGTGGTATTGCGCGGGTACACCCCTATTGCCACAGGTTCCATGCTACGCCGCTCAAGTGCCTGCCGCACGCCGCGATAGCCCGCCCGACCAAAAGAGTCATCCTGGTACATAACGGCAATGCGTTTAATACCCAGATCTGTGGTCAAACGGGCAACCATGGCCTCGGTTTCCTGATTATAAGAAGCCCGCAGGTTAATCACGTTTTGCCACCTGGATTCACGCAGGAAAGCCGCACCGGTAAAGGGGGCGATGTAGGGGACGCCCGCAGTTGCAGCCACAGGAGTCGCAGAGAGCGATGTAGGCGTACCGACAGCACCGATCAGCGCGAAAATCCCTTCCTGTTCAATCAGGCGACGGGTATTGGCGATAGCAGCTTCGGGTTCGTATGCGTCATCGAGAGACGTCAATATTAGCTGCCGACCATGCACGCCGCCCCGCGCATTGGCCTCCTGAAAAGCTGCCTCAATACCAATCCGCATGTTCTTGCCCAGTTCTTGAGCGGGGCCACTAAAGGCGGCGGACTGCCCAAAAAGGATGCGCTCGTCAGAGATTCCAGATTCTTCCGCGCGGATTTCTACAATCAGCAAGGCGAGTAGTAAAACCGCACAACTGTAACGCGTACTGATCATCCATTCCTCCGCTTAACCAGAGTAAGATGGTTCTTATTCTGCTCGCGACGATAGTGTACATCGTCCATCATAACGCGCATCAGATGGATGCCAAGCCCCCCTATCGGCCGATCTTCTATCCCTAAGTCCAGGTCTGGTTCGGGGGCGTCTTCCAGTGGATTGAAGGCATGCCCGTCGTCTATAATCTCAACGGTGAAGACATCCTCATCCGAAATCAGCGTGACCTCAATCTCGTGGCGTGCATCGTCGTCGTATCCGTAGTTCACAGTATTGACGATCAGTTCTTCAAGGACGAGATCAACCTGGTACACGAGGTCGGGAGGCCAATCCCCCGCCTCGCCGAGTTCTGCTACGGCATCGTGCAGCCGTTCCAACTCGCTGAGATCTGACGCAATACATAGAGAACGTTTCACTTTCATGTCCCTATCTCTCTGCAAAAAAGTGTCATACAGGTCATATCGTCGAACTGGGGCATATCACCCGCAAATGCCTGCACAGCTTGAAAAACCGCCTGATTAATTTCGCGGACATCACACGAACAATGCTCGGACAATACAGCACACAAGCGCCCCATCTCAAACTCCTCATTCTGGGCATTCATGGCTTCGGTGACACCATCTGTGTAGAGCACGAGGGCATCGCCAGGCGATAGAGTGATTGAGTTTTGTTCGTATTCTATGCCTGGCATGATACCCAGAGCAATTCCGTTGGTCTGGGGGAGCACAGTCGAGCTGCCATCCGCGTGGACGACAATCGGGGGATTGTGCCCCCCATTAGCGTACAACAGTACCCCATTCGCCGGATTGTAGTCGGCATAAAATACGGTGACAAACATCGCTGCGTCATTGTCTTCCTGCAGGAGATTATTGACCTCACTCAACACCTCGGCCGGATTCGATCTGCCAATGGCGGCCCCTTTCATCAATGTGCGACTGGACATCATGAATAGAGCAGCCGGTACACCCTTATCGGAAACATCGGCAATTGCCAGACCAACGCGGCCGTTTTCCAGATTGATAATATCGAAAAAATCGCCCCCCACTTCGCGTGCAGGCTCCATGTTTCCAAACAACTGGTATTCAGGTTTGTCGGGAAAGGTCTTCGGCAGGATCGACTGCTGCATCTCATGGGCAACGCGAAGCTCGTTTTGCAGCGCCACCAACTTATCCCGCGAAGCCACAGCCTCGCGCCACATTTTCAGGTGTTCCAAAGTGCGATCAATTGTGACCCTCAAATCCTGAAAATCAATGGGTTTGGTAACAAAGTCGAACGCCCCCCGATTCATCGCCGTACGGATGTTTTTCATATCGCCATAAGCCGAGACAATGACAGCCCGGAGGTCTGGATCGACCTGGGGCATCTGTTCGAGCAACGTGAGACCATCCATCCGCGGCATATTGATGTCCGAAAGCACCATATCGATATCCGGATCCGCGTTCAGCACCTCGAGAGCCTCAACGCCGTTGTAGGCAAAGACGAATTCGTAGTGTCCGGCGCGAACATCGCGCCGCATGCGCTGCCGCACGAGATGTTCGAGATCGGGTTCGTCATCAACAACGAGTATTTTGTATTGCGCCTTTTTCATATATCCGCCTCTTATATTGATATATTAATGGTGTCTTACTTATACCGACGTTAAGTATTTTTTGACCGATGTACAATCATTGCGATAGCAAAGTCCTCGCTTTATGGACCTACCCCATTACTCGCTGCGTTGTAAGGGAGTGGGCTCCGAGTGTAATGACAAACTGCACGACACTAGTGCATCGTGGCGTAAGTCATACCCCATATAGAAGCGAACAGCAAAACCTTCTGGATTACTGGCGTTGTGCCTTCGGCGTGGCGGCTAAAACCATGCCGCAATGACAATCTCAAGTAAGATTGATATGGGTAGTCTCTTTTGCCGCGATAAACTAGGTAGAAGGCTGGCTGTTATTCGGGAGGTTTTGAAAGCGGATATACAGGGCATGAGAGATACCCTGGAATAGTGATCTATGGACAAGATACATAGGAAAATCGGATTGGCGTGTAAGTTCGATAATATGGCTTCGCCTGTAACCCGATTGTGGAACGTACATAACTGGCGAGTCTAACCCGGTCTGTGCAATAGGCTAAAACACGCCAAGTCCTCCATCTATGGCTTGAGAGCACACGCGATAAAGTAAAGGTCAGGTTATCCGCCCAGTGCGGCGCAAGCCTCTGCCTGTGAGTCATAGATCGAAATGATCTTGTCAAATCCGCTGATTTTAAAGACCTCTCCGATGGGACCAGAAAGCGAGCAAAGCGCAAATTCCGCATTGCGATTCCGAAGTGACTTGGCAACCAGCAAAATGACCCGCAGACCCGAGCTGCTAATGTAAGAAAGCCCGCCAAAATCTACGACTACGCAGGTATCGTCGTCACTGATTGCAGAGCTTAATACATTTTCGAACTCGCGGGCATTGGCACTATCAACCCGGCCATTCACGTTCGCGATTAAAATTCCATTTTCTCTTTGCGTTTTAATCTCCATTGACCTTTATCCTGATGTGTGAAATTATCTATGAAAACTCTTGCCGCACGTCGTGTGCAGAAAATCCGACTTTTGCATAAATCGAAACCCGCTCAAGCCATTCGCTCAATAGGGAATTGAGAAGTTCAGCTAAAATATTACTTGTCTATGCGAAAGTCAAATCTTTTTTTTGGACAGAATTTGTACCGCCTGGCTTTACTAAAAGTTGTAATTTGCACACAGCGGTCAATATCTGCTAATACTTCACCACGCAACTGTGGTCCAATAATGTCTTCCCTCATTTGATTCGCTTGACAACACAGCATCCCCACAATACTTTCCATCTATGCCATTATTCGATCCCAATCCCCTCGTACTCGAAGCCCAGGCACGCGTGTGTACAGGTCCCACACAATCTCGTCCTCTGGGAAACAAATCCAACGATCCACAGCCACAACCCGTACTGGATGCCATCCTCAATACGCTGCAAAACAAAGCGCGTCAGCCAGTCTCCGATATCCAGATGGGAGCCTTTTTTGCCGCGATGCGTCTGCGGCGCAATTACCCGCCCAAAACAGCCTGGAGCCAGGCGGAAATCAATGCCTTTGAACAATATACCCCTCTCCTGAAGAACCACCTGCCACCGGACCTGCAATATATCTTCGGCTTTAAAAATCATTGTCCCACAAAATCATCTGATGAGCAAACCGTCATTACCGCGCTAAAATCTATTCTTGCCGGGAGGCATCTCACCTGCGACCAAACGCGCCTTATGTGCGAAGCCATTCTCACCAACAGCGTTCGCGGCAGCCTCAAAGGTGCCGCGCTGATTGGCCAGCGCATGAACCTCGAATCCTACGACGAGGTGCGCGGATACCTCCACTCGACCTTTGCACCCGAACGCATCCACACAGTACAGGTGAATAACCTCACCCACTTTGGTCAACCCTACAACGGCTCAACCCGCTACTTCAAACCCACCCTTTTTGTCGCGGCACTGCGCGCGGCCCTCGGTCGCCCCACCGTGCTTCACGGTGTAGATGCCATGCCACCCAAATGGGGTGTAACCGACGAACAGATCCTCGACGCCCTCAATACTCGCACCAATCTGTCTCTTTCCGAAGCAGCAGAACGACTCGAAAATCCCGAGATTGGCTTTGCCTACATCAGCCAGCGCGAATATGCGCCATTGGCCTATGCAGCCCGCGACCTTCGCGCCCACATTGGCAAACGCCCCCCGTGGTCTGCCACAGAAAAAGCGCAGCAACTCTTCATCTGTGCTGGCAGCAATCACATCGTCATCGGTTATTACCATTCGGGATACGAAATCCCTCTTCTGAAAATCGCACGCGAGACCGGGTTTACATCCGCGGTAGCGATCAAGGGAGAAGAGGGCACCAGCCACTTTTCCCTTCGCCTGGGAAAACCCACCGATAAAACGCGCAACGCCATCAATTTTTCACAGGGCTTTCGCGCCGATCAAACTTACGCCTGCGACATCAATCCCGCCACTTACGGCTTTCACTACGCACAAAATCCACGCCCCGAAGCCGTCGATGCGCATACCTTTGCCAAACTCGGCCTCGCAGCCCTTTCCGGAAAAAAAGGTCCTGTTTACGACCGCATCATACTCAATACAGCCCTCACAGATTACCTGCTCGGTTTCACCTCCGATCCCCACGATGCAATTCGACAGGCGCGAAAAGCAATAGACAATGGCCGTGCCCTCAAACACCTTCGAGCGTATCTATAAATAATCACAGGAGAATTCAATGGCCCATCCAAACATCCTCTACATCCACTCTCACGACACGGGTCGCTACATTCAGCCCTTTGGGCATGCCATGCCCACCCCAAATTTTCAGCGCCTCGCCGAACAGGGTGTTCTATTCCGCCAGGCTTTTTGCGCCAACCCGACCTGCTCGCCGAGCCGAGCCGCACTCCTGACCGGACAGTGGCCCCACAGTTGTGGCATGCTGGGGCTTGCCCACCGCGGTTTTAGGCTCAACGATTACAGCCATCACCTCGTTCAAACGCTCAAAAAAGCGGGTTACACAACCGCTCTATCGGGTTTTCAGCACGTTGGTCGCCCTCCCGCAGCCGATCCCTCGGAAATCGGTTATGACGAAATATTCGACACAGCGAAAAATCAACAGGCTACCTCTGATGCGGCCATCGCATTTCTCAACAGATCTCACGACAAGCCCTTCTTTCTCGACGTCGGCTATACCGTCACCCATCGCAGCTTTCCCGAACCAGAGCCTGGAGACGACCCGCGCTATTGCATACCACCTGCGCCCTTGCCCGACACCCCTGAAACCCGATACGACACCGCCGCTTACAAAACCTGCGTTCGCATTCTCGATACCGAAATCGGGCGCGTCCTCAACGCCATAGACCGTGCCGGACTTGCCGAAAACACCATCGTCATCAGCACCACCGATCACGGCATCGCATTTCCCATGATGAAATGCAACCTCACCGATCACGGCATCGGCGTTTTGCTCATCATGCGCGGACCGGGTTTTTCAGGCGGCAAAGTTATCGATAGCATGGTCTCTCAAATTGATCTCTTCCCCACCTTGTGCGATGTGATCGGCATAGACCATCCCCACTGGCTGCAAGGCAAATCCATACTGCCACTCGTCCGCGAAGAAACAGATGAAATCCACGATGAAATTTTCGCAGAAGTCAACTACCATAGCTATTACGACCCACAACGCGCTATTCGCACAAAAAAATGGAAATACATCCGACACTGGTACCCCACACAGCGCCCTGGCGACATCAACTGCGACGGCAGCCCCAGCAAATCCTACTTTCTCGACCAGGGTTGGCGGCAGAAAAATCAACTCCAGGAACAACTCTACGACCTCATTTTTGATCCCCATGAAACCAACAACCTCGCCTCGGACCCCAAATATCAGGACGCGTTAAACGACCTGCGCCATCGCCTCCAAACCTGGATGGAAACAACCGACGATCCACTGCTCGCAGGCGCAGTTTCTGCCCCTGAAGGTGCGCGCATCAACGACCCAGCAGACCTTCAAACTTAAAATGCACCAATAAAAAAAGCCGCCTTGTTGAAGGGCGGCTTTTCACTTCCCCATCCTCACTCCTCACGGCATCATCTGCACGGCGAGGGCGAGTGATAGCTCGATATCTGTGATCGCCTGCGACATAGCCTGACCGATCAAATCCAGCTTTCGCACCTGATCGATACGATCGGCAACACGCGCCAGTTCGCGTGCGGACAGAATTTCCTTAAATATATCGCACGCATGCGCCAGACCAATAATCACGACATCGCGCGGATCTGGAATCTGGTCGCTAAACAACACCTCCATAATCCTCAACTTAACCTCGCGCTCGGCTGTATTGTCGATAATGGGATAGCGTCGCGCCTGGAAGACCCACATGAACCGGTCTTCTTCGCGCTTGAGAATACCCTGTTCTACGAGCCGATTGAGAGCCTCTTCTCGAATCGTATCTGCGCGAAGCGCAGTGCGTTCCACCCAAAAGCGCGCATCCTTAGTATCGGTCGCCTGGGCAATATCCGCGAGCGTCGGATCGAGCAAACTATCCCCAACTGGAGTTGAATCGACGAGGATCAGTTTTTCGAGATCCGTATCAATCCGATTCTCCAGCGCCAAATCCATCAACACACCACCGGCGAGTGCATACCGCATCAGTCGGTCTGGTACGCGAGCAAACTTCCCATTCTCGTCGTCGAGTATCAGAAGCATGAGTTCTTCGGCAAATCTAAGCATTACGAGTTCCCTCCAGCCCACCTCACGCCCTGCGTCACCAATTGCTGCATCCCCGACCGCTCAAATGTACCCGGCCCGTGTCCCAGAGTCGTGTAAAATACCCGTCCTTCGCCATAATCCTTTACCCAGGCCATGGGATGCTGCTTATCGCTCCAATCCGCGGTTGCCAAAATGTGAACAGCGGGGTCCCATGCAGACATATAAATCTCGTCTTCCACTTCAAAATCATCCACGCCCTGTGTGATCGGGTGCGCCTCATCCGCAATATTGACTGTGAACGTCAATCCCGGCGGATGCCAGTTTGCGTGCCCGCCAATCAAATCCACGGCTTTCCCGCCAATCCACCAGGCAGTACCGTGAATACCCAACAGACCTTTGCCGCCTGCCACAAAATCGAATAGCCCCTCTTCCTGCTCAGGCGTCAAATCCGGCAAGCGATTTACCGTCCCATCTGCATCCCGCTCTGTGCGCGTGAATCCCGTACCGTGTACCAGAACATCAAAATCGTTCAAAGCATCTGAAGTCAGCACATCCTTATTGTCTTCAAGCACCACAGACAAATCGTCCTGAGCGCCCAAAAACCCATTGATAACCTCGGCACTTGCATCAAACCGATGGTTCGGCCCCGACAAAACCAGCACTTTCATTTTTTTCTCCTTTGTAGTGATAAATTCCAAACTCGTATGAGTGTGTTGAAGACGACCTCGCTGTGTCCCATTCTCGTTGCGACAAAGGCGTAGCACCAATATACAATGTCATCTTTGAGTGCAAGATTAGCCCTGTAAACCTCTGATACTCATTGCCTGATGTCGAGCCTATCAATACACTGGCACAGGATAAGCCCGAATCATTTCGTCAACAGTCACAATAGTTAGGTGATGCTCAAGTGCTTGGCAGATAAGCATACGATCAAATGGATCCCGATGTGTTGAAGGCAGTTTGGCGAGTTGAGACACGCTAGCTTCATCAAGAGGCAAACTTGCAATCATGTGTCTTTCGCGTTGTACAGACAGATAATTCTCCGGTGATTCTGGCAAGGGTAGCTTGCCCAGTTGGTATTTTACGGAGATTTCCCATAGTGAAATGACACTTAGATACACTGCGTTCTCAAGATTGAGAATATCCCTCTGCATGACTTCTGGCAGGCGTTGATCGCCGGTTATGAGCCAGAGGAAGATGTGAGTATCTAGCAGAAGCCTCATTTATCTTTTACCTTCAAATTCTTCAATCACATACTCCGGCAATGGATCGTCGAAATCATCAGGCACTGAGAACTCCCCAGCGCACAACCCAAAAGGGCGCGATGGTTCGTCATTCAATCTCAGCTCCGCTTTTGCCTGTTTCCAAGCAATCACTTTTTCATCTGGGTCGCGAAGATGGCGCATATCTTCTATATCTTCTAGGTCATCCAATAAGGCCAGTAAAGCCTCCCAAGCCGCGTAGTCAAGCAGCACCGATTTTTTTTCGCCGCTGGCATCTACGACAAATTGGGCTTTTTCGAGTAGTTCAGGTACACTCATAATCAGTCTCCTTTTCAAACTTACATTGGCGTATATAATACACGCTTGAAATTCGGTCAAGTTCTTTTCAAAATGAGCGATCTACTCGCAGTTCTACTTTGGCCTGTTCCCAGGGAATTACTTCTTCACCTGCGTCGCGAAGATGGCGAATCTCCTCTATGTCTTCCAGGTCTTTCAGTAAGGTCAGTAAAGCCTCATAGACCGCGCAATAGCCTTTCAAAAGATCAGGATCCATTTTCAGATTGCTCCGATAACACTTTCATCATATCCCGTATCATTTCGTTAAACATCTTTTTAAGCACCTCCAAATCTTGCCCCGCATATTCTTTTTTGTAACCAAGATCCCGTGAAGAAAACTCCCATACGCAACCATTCGAGTCTGCTTCATTTTTAATTTTTAAGCGAATATTGCTTCTCTGTTTCGCCTGATATCCATACAGCTTGCAATCTAATTCAGTGAAGACAAACAGTGCATTCTCCGGTAATGCGTTTCTCTTATCTTCCAATAACCGAAAAGTAGAAATTTGATTGTCAACCCCTCTCACATTAGAACTACCAGATGGATAAACATGGTTGAATAGGTCAGAAAACTGCTCAATCTTCTCTTTGCAATGAAACAGTAACGGATACAGCACCTTCTCCGCATGCTCTCTCGCATTGATTGTCTCGCCTGTGCCCTTTCGTAAAGAACGCTTGAATAGCACGATCTCTTTATCTATATCCTCCACATCTTCAATATCCTCTCCACGGGCGGCTCTTAGATGAAGATTCAGGGTATATTTGCAACAATGTGCAACATAGGCGATAAACTCGACCAAATCTTCGGTCTTATCCGCTTGCTCCAGCATCCCGATATATTGATCTCTCTGCTCAACGGGGACTACAGCCACCGTGTACCCGTGCTTGATCAAAATCATATTCATTAGAAGCCGCGCCATACGGCCATTACCATCATCAAACGGATGGATACGGGTAAAACGGTAGTGAAACGTAGCGGCTATAATAATCGGATGTTCGCCCTCGTCCTCTTGTCTTCTGTACCAATCTATGAGATCTCCCATCGCCGGTTTCACCTGATCCGGTGGCGTAAAATAATAAATCTCTCCTGTAGAAGTCCGCACATTATTTGGCTGTGTCTTATACTCTCCAATTGCAATGCGTCGTTTCACAGGCTGTCCATCTGGCGTTATCGCGTCGTTTTCATACGGCTCCTTCAGCAACACTTTATGGAGATTGCGGATAAAAACCTCGTTGAGTAATTCGTTTCTTTTTACCGCACCCTCCATCGCCTTTACCGCCTCATCATGCCCTTCAATATCCAGATGATCGCGCATCGGTTTCCCGCTTGCAGTAAGCCCATGGAGAATCAGACTTCTCGTTTCTCCGAGTGTCAGGCTATTGCCTTCTACGGCATTGGAGTGATAGTTTGACTCAATTCGGAGCTTTTGTTCTATCTGGCCGAGGACATCAGGAGGCAATGGGCGCAATGCGTCCAACTCCTCTTTCAGCTGATCAATTTCTTCAATGACATTGCTCATGGTATATTCTCACACAAAGACATTAAAATATAAAGAATATTCTCACACAAAACTACAAAGTCTCAAATATCCCTTTGTGCCTTCGTGTGAGTCCCATCATCGCCGCAACTTAAACCCCTGCGCCGTCAAAAACTCGTCCAGTTCCTCACGCACATGGAATTGCCCGGTGCGTCCTCCCACCACCGTAGTCCATCGCTGATCTCCTTCGTGCATTCCCTGTGACGCATAAAACTCCACCATCTTCTGATCGTAATCCTTCATAATCGCGCAATGCGTCTCATCGTCCAGATAACGCTCCCGGTGCAACACCGCATCGAGGGGCAAACGCGGTTTCACCTCTGGCTCCTGCGCGGGATATCCAATACAAAAACCAGACACAGCCACAACATAAGGCGGCAAACCGAGCAATTCACCCACACCCTTTGGATTATTCCGCATCGCCCCAATCATACAAATGCCCAACCCCATAGACTCCGCCGCAATCGCCACATTCTGCATCATCAGCGCGACATCCACCGTCGCAATCATCAACGCCTCGACATAATCCCCATCAAACCGCTCGACCCCGTGCATCTGATTCGCCATCCAATCTCGATGCAAATCCGCACAAAAAGCCAAAAATGCCGCACTCTGATGAATCTGCACCTGATCGGCACACAACTCGGCCAGCTTCTTTTTTCGCTCCGAATCAGCCACATGAATCACCGTATAAGCCTGCAAATTGCTCGACGTACTCGCCTGCTGCCCGCACTGAATCAGAGTCTCCAACACCCCATCGGGCAACGGCCGATCTTCAAACCTCCGAATACTCCTGTGCGACATCAACACATCAATCGTGGAATTCGACATAATAATCCTTTCTAAGAGCGGGCGGGCACGGGACACCACCCTACATGGCACATTATTTTTTAATGAAGCCATGAAACCAAACTTTGTCAAGAAACTTGACGCGAGTTTCTTTTTCCCTTTCTTTTTTCATCCACAAACTTCTAAAGGAGAAAACATGACCCTCACCATAAACCAAAAAGACACGGGCTATCGCGGGATATGGTATTACAACCAGCCATCGGGCGATGAATACGTGTACAAATACAGCGGCGGATTGGGCACCTACTGTGCCAAACATCGCCCCTTTGCCGTGTACCGTCCCGAAGTTGACAAAACCTTCTTCTGTTACGGCGGCACACCCGTTGACGCACATCTCAAACACAGCAAAGAAGACCTCAATGGCGACCACGCATTCTCGCGCAATCGCAGCGGTTTTCTCCTGCACATGATCTCCTACTTCGACCACAAAACCCGACAAGTACCCCGACCGACCATCCTCCTCGACAAAAACACAGCCGACGCCCACGACAACCCCGTCATTTCCATAGACGACAACGGCTATATCTGGATCTTCTCAACCGCACACGGCTTATCGCGCCCTTCATATATCCACCGAAGCACAGAACCCTACGCCATTGACAAATTTGAACAAATTGACGCGACCTATCGCCTCAACGGCAAAGAACAGCCCATGGACAACTTTTCCTACATGCAAACCTGGCACTTACCGAATCGCGGCTTCATCAACTTTGTCACCCGCTACAAAGACCCGGCCGACCGCACCCTCTTCTTCACGACCAGCCCCAACGGCGTCAAATGGTCCGAATGGACGCGCCTGGCCGCCATTGAAAAAGGCCATTATCAAATCAGTATATGCTCCAGCCACAAAGCTGTCACAGCCTTTAACTACCACCCCGCCCCACAAGGTCTCAACTGGCGCACCAACCTCTACTATCTCGAAACCCCCGACTTTGGACAAACCTGGCAAAACGCAGCCGGTGAACCCGTCGAAATTCCACTAACAACCCCACACAACAACGCCCTCGTGCGCGATTACGAAGCCGAAGAACTAAAAGTCTATCTCAAAGATATTCGCCTCGACCCACAGGGCAAACCCGTCATCCTCGTCATCACCAGCAAAGGTTATGAATCGGGCCCGGAAAATGGCCCGCGCACCTGGACCCTATTGCAATGGACTGGGAGCGACTGGCACACCCACCCCATCACCATATCCGACAGCAACTACGACATGGGATCCCTCTACCTCGAAGCAGACGGTACATGGCGCGTCATCGCCCCCACAGAAACCGGACCACAACCCTACAACCCCGGCGGAGAAATGGCGATGTGGGAACGCAGTGAACAAACGTGGAAGCGCGTCAAACAACTCACGCAAGACAGCACCCGCAACCACACCTATGCCCGAAGCCCCGTCAATGCACACCCCGACTTCTACGCCCTGTGGGCTGACGGCAATGCGCGACAAGCATCCAAATCATGCCTTTACTTCTGCGACAAAAAAGGCAACGCCTATCAACTCCCCGAAACAATGGAAAGCGATTTTGAGCATCCGATTTCCCTTTGACCGCTCTGACGGAGAATCCAACGTGAAAATAGAACTCGCCACAGCACCTGTTTCCTGGGGTGTTGTGATGAAAGACACACCCAATGTACCGCCCTATTCACAGGTTTTAGACGAAATGAGCGAAGCGGGTTACAAGGGCACAGAACTCGGCCCTTATGGCTACTTGCCCCTGGATCAAAGCCAACTCCGCGACGAACTGGACAGCCGAGGACTAACCCTGATATCCGCTTATGTCCCGGTCAACCTTGTCGATCTACAGGCGCAAGCCGAAACCTATAAAGAAGCCCTGACAGTGGTGCGTCTGCTCTCGGACATGGGCTGTAAACTCGTCACCCTATCCGATTTTCTCTTTGCACCTCACAAACGGTCAAAACGCGCGGGCAGAATCCGCCCCGAAGATGGACTGGATGAAACGGGCTGGCAACACTTTATCAAAAACATCGCTGAATTTGCCAAAATGTGCGACCTTGAACTCGGCCTCAAAGCCGCATTTCATCCCCACGTTGGCTCGTGGATTGAAACCGCCAGGGAAATAGATCGGCTCATGGCAGAGACCGACCCCACATATCTCGGCTTATGTCCAGATACAGCCCACACCACGTATGGCGGTCACGACCCCGTTGCACTGATCAAACGCTATCCCGACCGCATTCGGCATCTCCACATCAAAGAATGCGACAAAACCGTTTTGGCTCAGGTATTGGCACGAAAGGGCGATTACTTTGACGGCGTAGTCTCTCAGGTCTTCCCCGAACTCGGCCGCGGCTCTGTCGATTTTAAAGCCATCCACAAAACACTCGCAGAAATAAACTTCAGTGGTTGGGCAGTTATTGAACAGGACATTCTCCCCGACAGCGGCCTAAACGCATTCGAAAGTGCCCATCACAATTTGACTTATTTGAAAAATGCGGGCTGGTAACCCAGAAAAAAATTTGGATTGTCTGCCCAAATCCCTTAAATTTACAGAAATTTCCAGTGTAACTGGCGGAAACGTGGAAATAACCACGAGGAAGCACTGGACTATAAACACACGCCGACCGCCTGGGCTAAAAACAATCACATCGCCCGGGCGTATTTTTATTTTGGGCATTCACATGGGAGAAAGCAACCATGGCAAAAATTATAAACGGCACAAACCTGTCCAAAACCATGCGCGCTGAAATGACCAAAGAAGTCAGAAACCTCAAAACAAATCACAACCTCACCCCGGGCCTCGCGGTCGTACTCGTCGGCGACGATCCAGCATCCATATCCTACATCAAAGGCAAACGCAAAGCATGTGCAGACACCGGCATATATTCTATTGAACACACCCTGACAGCCGACCAGCCCGAATCCGACCTCCTCGACACCATCGAACAACTCAACGACGACCCCACCATTCACGGCATCCTCGTTCAACTCCCCCTGCCCGAAGGCTTTGACGAACAAACCGCCCTCAACAGCATATCACCCGACAAAGACGTAGATGGCCTCCACCCGGTCAACCTCGGTCGCCTCATGCGCGGTGAAGAAGGCTTTTTGCCCTGCACGCCGCACGGCGTTCAACAAATCCTCAAACGCGGCAACTTTGAAGTAGCGGGCAAACACGTCGTCATCGTGGGGCGCAGCACCCTGGTGGGCCGCCCCCTCGCCAACATCCTTTCGCAAAAAGCATCAAATGCCACCGTCACCTTATGCCATACCGGCACACACGACCTCGGCTACTTCACCCGTCAGGCAGATATCCTCATCGTTGTGACAGGGCATCCTAAAACCATTACTGCCGATATGGTACAAGACGGCGCAGTAGTAATCGACATTGGCGTCAACCGCGTACCCGACAAATCCAAAAAAGCGGGTTATCGCCTCGTTGGCGATGTCGATTACACCGCTATCAGCAAAAAAGCGCGCGCCATCACACCCGTCCCGGGCGGCGTTGGTCCCATGACCATCACCATGCTTTTGTACAACACCATAACATCGGCCAAACGCAGGCACAGTCTCGCCTAAAGCCGTCGCATTCAGACACAAAAAACCCGCCGACTGCTCACAATCGGCGGGTTTTAGCATTTCTCGTTACACATAATCCTCAGCATTATCCACGGGATCATACCCGATCTCTTCGCGCGCATTCTGAATATCCCAATACGCTCGCGTATTGCCCGAAATACCGTAATAAATCGCAAAATCAATTTTCTCCGACGCCTCAATACTTCGCCAGGTCAACTGCACCGTATCTTTATAACTCAGCCAGGACGACAAAATGCGGTCACTGCCTCGATTCTGAACAGAAGAAACAGGCTGAAAAGACCCAATGCGATGGCAAATCACAGACAGACCATATTCATCGACATAATACCGACCCAATGCTTCGCCATACGCTTTGCTCGCACCGTAATAACTATCGGGACGCACAGGCATTTCCCAGGTCGTATAAATAGGCCCCTTCTTCTCGTACATACCCGTAACGTGATTTGTACTGGCAAAAATCACCCGCTTCACTCCCCTGCGCTTGCACGCCTCATAGATATTGTAGGTACCAATAATATTCGCCCCCACTGTTTCTTCAAACGTCGCACCACCCGACGGATTCCCCGCCATGTGAACCACCGCATCCATTCCATCCACGGCCTCTTCCATCTTCTCCAGATCCGTAATATTTGCCACCATCACTTCCTCGTCGTACTTCTGATCTAAAATCGTGCGATTGTACAGCACTCTCAGTTGATATCGCTCGTACAAACCATCTGTGAGCACCACGCCAATTCGCCCTGCTGCACCTGTAATCAACACCTTCTTTCGCGACACAATATCTCCCTTGAAAAAATAAAAATTTTTTACGAATACTCCCCATCCTCACGCCTGAGTTCACGAGGCGAGACCATCACGGTTTTTTCATTGCGAATCGTGACCAGGCCCGGCGGTGCCCCGCGCGGTTTTTGCACATAGCGCACCTCCGTATAATTGACCGGCACACTTTTGGACCCTCGCGCTTTGCTCCAATAAGCCGCCAGACTGGCCGCTTCTTCAAGCGTTTTTCGAGAAGGGCGGTCCGCTCTGCCATCGCGTTTGAGAATCACATGGGATCCCGGACATCCGTGAACGTGCAAAAAGAGATCGTCGCGGCCTGAACTTTTGGTAAGCCTGTCATTTTCCGCATTATTCCGCCCCACCAGCACGCGCCAACCATCTTGTGTGCGATACCGCCTGGGATGAATATCGCCAGGCTGACGTTTAGACCTGGATTGCGGTCTCTTTTTTGGAGCTTTGATCAGACGTGCGTCTTCCAGTTCCTGCCGTATCTCATCAAACTCAGCCTCTGAACGAACAGCGTTGATGCGATCTATGTACTGCTGGATTTCATCCTTCTCTCTCTGCGCGGTCACGAGGCGTTTGGCGAGAATAGGTGCGCCTTTTCGCGCTTTTCGCGCTCGCTTGAGATACGCACTGGCATTTTCCGAAGCCGTGCGTCTCGGATTGAGGGGAATGACCATATCCCCACCGGATGGATTAAACAGATCGGGCAGCGTGATAGTATCGACATTCAGAGGAATCTGCGCGATATGGCACATCAGCACATTTCCCATGTTTTCATACAAATCTGCATTGCCCGCATCGTCGATATCTGCACGGATACGGGCAATTTTCCGCTCGCAGACAGTCAGGCGATTTTTCACATCCTTCTCAATATTTTTCTGTCGCCCTTTAAGTGCTTCAGCCTGGATTTCGCACGCCGCAACATCCAATATGGCTTCGCTGAGCGTACTATATATCTGTTCTATCTGTGTATGCCGAACATCAAGGGCACAAACCGCATTGCGATTATCCCCATCGCACACGCGCAGGCCTCCGTCATAAAATGGCGGATTCGCAAAAAAGGCGCGAATAATTTCCGCAAAATTTGCGAGATCGCTGGCGGCAAGTTGGCGTTTTTCCACAAAACCAGCAATATGAAGCAATTCGCGTGCAGATATAAGATCAAGCCCCGCAATATTTTGTACAAGCGCGTTTGCGCGCATATCTTTGGGAACATCGATCAAAAAGGAAAACTTCGCGCTTTCCGGCGGCATGCGGTCAAGTTCTGGCGGCGGCTGATAGATCTTTCCCGGCGATATTTCCCGCACGCGGTTCTGGCGCGAGCGAACAGACCTGAGCGACCCCAGAATTCGTTCCGTTCCCATATCGACGAGAATAACATTGGCATACCTGTTGATCAACTCGCATATAATGCGGGAATCGGTAGTAGTGCCAATGCGATCGCGCTTGCGAACCACGAGATGCACAATGCGTTCGTGGGGAACATGCTCAATGCCAATAATACCCGCACCGTGCAAATAGCGATCTGCCCAGGGGATGCGCACGCGCTGGGCGTCGATGGGCGGTTGGGTCAGCATCAGACAACTTCGACTCGGATGCACAGAAAGCAAAAGATGCCCGGCATCGCCCAGATGTAAAAAGAGATCGCGCCGACCAACGAGGAACACATCGCGGATCAGACGATGGTCAATCCGAGGCCGCAATTCATCGCATAACCGGCGAAGTGTTAGTGGGCTGAGATTCATACCTGTGTCTCATCTCCGTAGTATGCTCTGATGATAACTTGACAGTCAGAAGCAGTATTGGTATCGTTTAGGTGCTTTCAGTTATTACTACTCTGGGATGAACTGAGAGCTGTCCCAGTCCCCAGCCTCTTGACCCTGGAGCTTTTTTTATGTCTGAAAAACAACCTTTTTCTCCAGCAGAATTGCAAAAAGATCTCAAAAATTTCCTCGAAGAAAAATACGGGAACCAGGTGGTCTTTCCAGAAGGGGAAGCCGCCGGGATGCAGGAAGGTCCCCACATGGAAGAACCCGCAGAACCAACCATAGATTTTGACCTCAAACCCGAAGAGTTGGAGGCTTATTTAAACGAGTATGTGGTGCAGCAAGCCGAAGCAAAAGAAGTCTTAGCCACCAAGATATGTACGCATTACAATCGCATGAAACTCGACCGCGAAGACCCGGAATTTTCGCACAAAAATGTGGGACAAATCAAAAACAATATACTCCTGATGGGACCTACGGGCGTGGGCAAAACGTATTTGATCAAGTTAATTGCACAGCGCATTGGCGTTCCATTTGTCAAGGGCGATGCGACAAAATTCAGCGAAACGGGATATGTGGGCGGCGATGTCGAAGACCTGATTCGAGAACTCGTACACGAAGCCGATGGCAGCATTGAAATGGCGCAATACGGCATCGTGTACATCGACGAAATAGACAAAATCGCATCGAGTTCAAATCAGGTCGGCCCGGATGTATCGCGCACTGGCGTTCAGCGCAACTTGCTCAAACTCATGGAAGAAACCGATGTCGATCTCAAAGCACCGCACGACCTCACATCGCAAATGGAATCCATGATGCAATTTCAGCGCAGTGGCAAAGTAGAGCGTCAAAAAATTAACACGCGCAATATCCTGTTTATCGTAAGTGGTGCCTTCAGCGGCCTCGACGACATCGTGCGCAAGCGTCTCAACCTGGGCAAAGTCGGGTTTCAATCGGGGCGCGACATCTCCCCTGAACAGGACAGCACGGCACTTTTGCAATATGTCAAAACAGAAGACCTGATCAAATACGGTTTCGAGTCTGAGTTTGTGGGGCGGTTACCCGTAACAGCAGTTTTAACCCCCCTGAGCGTTGACGATCTCTACGCGATCTTGCAGAGCCAGACCAGTTCGGTAATTTTGGGCAAGCAACGCGACTTCAAAGCCTACGGCATTGATCTAACTTTTGACGACGACGCCCTCAGGTTATTGGCTGAACAAGCCGCCCTGGAACAAACCGGTGCCCGAAGCCTGGTCAGCGTATGTGAACGCACATTGCTAAAATTTGAAAAATCATTGCCATCGACAGATATCGATTCGTTTCACGTCACGAAAAAAGTGATCGAAAACCCCGAACACGCACTTCAGCAATTGCTGGTCTTGAGGGGCACAAGCGCGTTTGTCAAGCGATTCCAGAGCGCTTATGGCATCGCACTCATCTTTGACGATGAGGCACTGGGCGCACTTGCCGAAAAGTCAGCAAAAGAAAATCGCACAGTTGACGAAGTGTGTCCGGATCTATTTGATGATTACGGGCATGGGCTAAAGCTGTTGGGACACCAATCTTTTGTCATTACCGCAGAAGCCGTGCGCCAGCCAAAAAACTTTCTCGACAGCCTGGTAAAAGCATTTTATCAAGGGGGACAAAATAAACGAATAGACGAATAGACGAATCCCGCTCCACCACCCAAAGTCGTTATCAGCTTCGATTCGCAGATTCGTTGATGAACTGGCCTGAGAACCAGCCAGTTGTACCCCGTTCCGTTGATTCGTCACAGGACCTTGTTGATAACGCCATCGTTTTGCCGCAGCAACTCGCGGGCTGTTTCTATGGAGACAGCCCGCTTTGTCATGACAATAGCCGTTTTGAGATCGCCCTCTGCATTGTCGAGTACCCCGCGACTTTCTTCAGGTGTCAGATCAGATACGATTCCCAAAATGCGTTCGGCACGATCTATGAGTTTGTCGCAGGTCGGCGCGAGGTCAACCATCAAATTTTCATAAACCTTACCCACGCGGATCATAGCCGTTGTAGTAATCATATTGAGCACCAGCTTGGTCGCCGTACCCGCTTTCATGCGCGTCGAACCAGCAATGACTTCTGGCCCCACAACAGGGATGATCGCAACATCTGCGCGTGCTTTTTCTACGACAACGGGATTGCAAGTAAAAAACACGGTCTTCGCGCCAATGCGTTGTGCGTATTCGAGCGCACCGAGCACAAAAGGCGTAACCCCACTCGCCGCAATACCCATAACGACATCATCGGATGTGCAGCCGCGATCTTTGAGTGCTGCTTCTCCATCTTCAGGGTGGTCTTCCGCGCCTTCCTGTGAACGCGTCAAAGCGGGAATACCACCGGCGATAATACCCTGCACGAGATCGGGTGACACGCCATAGGTCGGAGGACATTCAGACGCATCGAGAACGCCGAGGCGACCACTGGTTCCCGCGCCAATATAAAAAAGGCGGCCGCCCTTTTGAAACGCTGATACCACGAGATCGACAGCACTGGCAACATCATCTATCACATCTTCAACAGCACGCGCTACTTTTTGATCTTCGGCATTGATAAGGCGCAACGCATCCACCGTTGAACACCGATCAATGTGGGTGCTATTGGGATTGCGCTGTTCGGTGAGCAAATCGGCCCATTTTGAGACCTGTTTATTCATTGTTATTCATGCGCTGAAGGGTTTCGCGCAATTCCTCAACGCTTTGTCCATAATCGGAAAACGCGCCCGCCTGCAACTGTTTTTGCGCCGTTTCAAATTGCCGATATGCCTGACGCGCAAGCGCCTTGAGATCTTCTGGCAAATCTACAGTATCCCGAACTCGCGTACCCGTTGTTTTGGCAAAAACCCTGTTGAGGGCATCGTTGAGATCTTCGCCCATAGCGAGGCGATCGCCGTGAATGGCGAGCACGCGCTTGAGCTCTGGCATGCCGTGTTGGGACGCGCGCAGATAAAGCGGCTCGACATAAATGAACGAATTGCGAATGGGAATAACCAGCAAATTGCCTCGTATGACGTCTGACCCGCGCTGGTCCCACAGGGTAATTTCTCGGGAAATATCGGTATCCTGATTGATGCGTTGTTCGATGAGCATCGGCCCGTAAATAAGCTTTTCCTTGGGCAATTTATAGACCACAAGCCGCCCGTAATTTTCTCCGTCACAGCGCGCAAATATCCAGCCGATCATATTGGGTTTGTTGGAAGGCGTGGCCGGCAGCATGAGGATATATTCTTCTCGGTCTTCATCCGGCAAGCGCGCCATCACATAATACGGACGCATGCGAATGGGACGATCAACTGTGCCGTAGTATTCGGTGGGAATTTCCCACACATCCTCGCGGTTGTAGAACACGATCGGGGTGGTCATGTGATACGTATTATAAAGCGACGCCTGAATATCAAACATATCTATCGGATACCGCAGGTGTGCGCGAAGCGCGGGACTGATTTCATCGGCTGACTTGAACAGATGCGGAAAAATCGCCATATAGGTCTTGAGAAGAGGGTCGCTCGTATCCCAGGCATAAAAGGTGACATTACCGTCGTACGCGTCGAGCACCACTTTGACAGAATTGCGGATATAATTCATCTCTCGCACATAAGGTCGTCCATAAGGCATCGAATAGGGAAACATATTGGACACGGTATAGGCATCCTGTATCCAGACCAGTCGGCCTTCAACCAGAGCGAGATAGGGATCGTCGTCAAAACGGAGAAACGGAGCAATTTTGTCAAACCGCCGCGGGGCATCTTCGCCAAAGCGGGTGCCGATGTGCCGGTCAAAAACAATGCGACTTTGAGGCGTTATCGCATCGGTAAAAAGGATAAATGGATCGACAAAGCGAATGGCAAATGCAAGGCGCGTCAAAAATCCGCCCAATGGTACGCCACCGCGCCCCTTGTAGGTCGTGTATATATTCTCATCGCCTTTGGGATAGTCAAATTCGGGTGTGTTGGTCTGAACGATGACATAATCGCGCATGTCTTCCCCATAGTAGAGTTCGGGGCGGACAACCTCCAGGCCATTTGATGCAACCGGTGGAATATCTTTGAGCAGAAACCCCGGCAGCCCCTCGGCTGCAATCTCGTTTGCCGGACTCATGACCAGACCGTATCCATGGGTGTACACAAGATGCCGATTAACCCATGTATCCCCTGGCAAATCGCGCGGATTTCTCGCCAGTTCGCGGGCAGCCAGCATAACCTGCCGATACGTTCCGTTAATGTGATACCGATCTACATCGACACTTCGAAATTTGTAATAGGACCGAATTTCCTGAATCTGCGAATACGTGTCCATAAGCGGGCGGCGATCCCACAGCGGAATACTTTGTATGGTAGCCTGATTATTTGCGATATCATCCGCGGTCAGATCAGATTCGCCGGGAAAAGGCACCTCCTCGATCTTGTCCAAACTATATGCTTTGCGCGTGTAATTAATAGCATGTTGAATATAGGGCTTTTCTCTGTCGAACTCATTGGCCCGCACAATCACCAATTCAAAGACAATAGGGATAAACCAACTCACAACAATGAGCGAACCGAGATAGCCCGCCGCGCCAAATCCGGGAATCGTCCATGTGCGAACGCGCGCGTTGTAAAAGAGCAAACCCGCGAGAACAATAAGCCCTAAAAGCATCAGATAGTAGGCCCAAATCTGGATATTGAGATCTGTATAACCCGCGCCAAAAAAAGCTTCTTTGCGAAAAGAATAGAGCAGTTCGTATCTTTTTAACCAATAACCCCACGAGAGTAAAAGAGCAAGAACAGCGCCGAGAATCGAGACATGTGCCCGCACATACGGGGTCGTAATCCAGCGCTTGTCGTCGAACCGAATCGCCCTATCCTGATGATAGGAAACAACCGTAGCAATTCCCGTCACAATAATTGCAGAAATAAACCAGCCCTGCAGAAAATTGTACAGCGGCAGGCTAAAAACATAAAATCCTATGTCGTGTCCAAATATGGGATCGGCCAGATCAAAAGAAGTGGGATTGGCGTATTTGAGAACAACTGACCAGGCCGAGGTGCCCGCAACACCCATAAAAAAGGACAGCAGCGCAACAATTCCAATCCAGGCGTAGCGCTGCCGGAGGGAGTGATCAGGCGATATGGGGATATCGCCATCAATAATAACCTCAAGCGCCATAATGCGCGTGGGCTGTCCATAGCGCCGGGCAGCGACAATACTAATACCGCAAATCAGTGCAAAAACACTTCCAAATGCGAAAAGAGCGAGGGTCTTAGTACGTATAATGGTGATAAAAGCGTTGTGAAAACCGAGTTCTGAAAACCAGAGATAATCGGTATAAATCACCGAGAGCAACCTCAGCCCAACAAAAGCTGCAAAAACAGTAAAACCCAGAATGAGGAGAATAAACGCGCGTTTTGGCATGGAAAATTCCGTTCAGAATGATGTCAATGGAGTTCCTAAAGTAAAATAAACAAACAGGTTGAACAAGGTTTTTGTCCGCGCCCAGACTTGACAGACATATACTGTGGGTGTATTATAGATAGCCTGCACACAGGCGTAACCACACCTTGCATCTCAACAAAAAGGCAGAAAGATGGACGTTATCGAAGAAGTTTATGCCCCCCGCACAAAACCACCCGTCGATCCCGAAGATCTCGTGCATCGCGAGTTGCGCCGGGATGAATTTTGGCGACACATTCCCGCATTTGCAGACATAGACGCGCACACCTTTCACTCGCACATCTTTCAGATGCGCCATTCAATAACCAGCGTGGGCAAGTTGATGAGGGTACTCGAGGACCGGGTATCCAATGACTTTTATCAAGAGGTCGCAGCGGGCTTGCAACACGCGCCCATGAGCGTGAGAATTTCGCCGTATATCACGAGCTTGATCAATTGGGATGACCCGTATCGCGATCCGCTTCGCAAACAATTTTTGTCTCTCAGATGCGAGCAAGAACACGATCACCCCGAGTTGCACCTCGATTCGCTCAATGAATTGGGGGATGCCCCCGTTGCGGGCTTGACACATCGCTACCCAGACCGCGTGTTATTCCTCGTGCTGGACACCTGTCCCGTATATTGTCGATTTTGCACCCGCAGCTATGCCGTAGGGCTGGATACAGAAGATGTGGAAAAGGTAAATCTTCGGGTCAATCGCGCGCGATGGGACGATGCAATAGAGTATATTCAATCGCGCCCAGAAGTGGAAGACATAGTGGTCAGCGGCGGCGACATGTATCAGCTCAAAGCCGATCAACTCGAAGAACTGGGCAATCGCCTGCTGGATATTGACCACATTCGGCGATTTCGCTTTGCGACCAAAGGCCCAGCGGTCATGCCGCAAAAACTCGTCACAGACGATGCCTGGGTAGATGCGCTGACGCGCGTGGTAGATCGCGGGCGAAAAATACACAAAGAAGTGGTGCTACATACCCATTTTAATCACCCTGCCGAAATCACCGGCATTACACAGGACGGGCTTAACCGGCTACAATCGCGCGGAATAACAATACGCAACCAGGCAGTACTTCAAAGCGGTGTGAATAACAGCACCGAGACGATGAGACTCCTGGTCAAGCGGTTGAGTTACTTAAACGTGCAACCCTATTATGTGTATTTTCACGACCTCGTGCGCGGCGTTGAAGACCTGCGTACAACACTCGACGATGGCCTCTCCATTGAAAAAGCCATACGCGGCACCACATCCGGATTTAACATGCCCACATTTATCGTAGATACATTGGGCGGCGGCGGAAAACGAGACGCGCACTCCTATGAATACTACAACCGGGAAACCGGGATCGCCGTTTATCTCAGTCCCGTCGTAAAACCCGATACATTTTTCTTTTATTTTGATCCACTCTGGCGTTTGCGCGAAGATATACAAGCGCGATGGCAGGATGATGTGGAGAGAGAAAAAATGAAAGCCGAGGCCATAGAGGCTGCGCGGTAATACACAGCAAATACAACAAAAAGGGGCAACCGGAAAAGGTCGCCCCTTTTTTAGAACACATCTATCGTCAATCCACCGCGCTATTCAGCCAGCGCACCAGAGCCTTATCGGGATCGGCAATTTCATTCAGAGACGTAAAATAATAATCTTCCCAGCCGTATTCTGGCAGGCCTGTAAAAAGCATAAGGTTAAGCGCATAGTCTTCAGAATCGGTGCAACGACGGAAATCGTCTCGAAAGAGAAAAGTCTTTTTTCCCAAAGCAATGGCAATCCCAAGCTCAACCATCACACCTTCATCGGGCGGCGTGCCATTGACAATGGCAAATATCGCGTCTGATTCTTTGACATCGCGCACATCTGCCTGCCCAATTTGATACGCCCATCCAGGCTGTGCCTTATCAATCTGGTTATTGCGTTCAAAGGGTTCCCACACCTCTGCGCCGAGAGACTCGAGCACCTGAATAAACTCGGGTAAAAGTTTCTGTTTCTGTTGAGACGAAAAGCCGTAGGGACTTGCGAGATAGATAATTTTGGACATAGAATTCTCCTCTTACTGAATTGTGATCTATAACCAAGATATAGAAATGAGTTTTCCGATTGTCAAGAAGCTTTATATTGTGGAACAGCGTATAATTATTTAGCAGTTCATTGGGTGTGGGGACAATTCCTTGGGCTTCTTACCTGAAAAAGGCAATGCGCGGTTCAACTTTATTGTGGGGACATTCAATGGCGGTATCTTCGCATTTGGCATATCGTTTTTAGACCCTACGACAGTCTTACCCGTTTTTATTCGGCATTTTACAACCTCAGATACGCTGGTCGGTTTGGCTTCTTCTCTGCATCGCGCCGGTTGGCATTTGCCCCAGTTGCTCGTAGCGGGATACCTGGAGCGGCGTGCGCGCAGGCTACCTGTGTACAGACAGGCCAACCTCGTACGCATGTCACTAATCTGGGCAATCGTGCCACTGCTTGCGTGGTACGGACTCGACCGCCCCAGTCTGGTATTGAGCAGCTTTCTCATTCTATATGGCATCGCCTCTCTTTTTGGAGGCCCCGCGGGCAATGCCTATACAGATATCGTGGGCAGATCTCTGCCGCGGTCGCACACCGGACTATTTTACGCATCCCGTTCATTTCTCGGCGGCGTATTGAGCATTCTTGCAGGCATATTGGTCAAATATTTTCTCGACTCTGAGAATGGTTACGCCTTTCCGATAAACTATGTCATGATCTTCGCGCTCGGCGCGGGGATGATGAGCTTGGGCATCGGGTGTTTCTGCCTGGTCCGAGAGCCAGAGGGCAATGTGAGCACAGCCCGCCGAAATGCCATCCAGGTGGTTCGCGGTATTCCTCGCCTGTTGCGCCGCGATCGCAATTTCGGTCGCTTTCTCCTGGTTCAAATGCTGGCATCGGGCATCGGTTTTTCTCTCCCCTTTTATGTGGTACTCGCCCAGGAGACATTTTACATCTCGGAAAGCACAGTCGGCCTATTTTTAGCCATACAAACCATAGGCGCAGCTATTTTTAATATAATATGGGGAAGACTCTCTCTCAGTTACGGAAACCACCGCGTGATATTATTCGCTGTGCTGGGTGTGGCTTTAATTCCGTGTATGGCATTGATTTTAAGCAACCAGGCGAGTTTCTTAAGACAGACTTCTGAGTGGATAATCGCCGCGTCTTTTTCGCCTATTTTTTTCTTAATAGGCGGAACGACAACGGGTATTTTTATCGGATTCAAAAGTTATCTTTTGGACATCGCGCCAGCAGACCGCCGCCCAACCTATATCGGCATCACCAACACCGTGCTGGGCATTGGTTCGCTCTATCCCATATTGGGAGGCATACTCGCAGACCTCGTACATCTTCAAGGTGTATTTGCCCTATCTGCCATAACCGTTCTGGTGGGATTTTGGCTGTGTTTTTACATGAAAGCGTCGAGTTATTAAATTTTTCAAGGAGTGAAGAATGCCCAAACAACCCAATATTCTATTCGTATTTACCGACCAGCAACGCTGGGACACCATTCACGCGGCAGGCAATCCGCATATTCGCACGCCAGTAATGGATCGATTGTGTCACGAAGGGGTGAATTTTACCAGGGGATACACCCCATCACCCGTTTGTGTATCAGCCCGTGCATCTCTTATTACCGGGCAGTACCCGCACAAAAATGGGTGCTTTGACAATGGATTTCCACAACCGACAGACCGCCCATCGCTGATGGATCTCCTCGCACAGGACGGGTACCTCTGTCACGGAGTGGGCAAAATGCACTTTACCGGTGATCGTGGAGGACTCCGGGGATTTCACGCACGAGATGTACAGGAAGAAATTTCGGGAACGATTGATACAAACGATTATCTAAAATATCTGCATGCACACGGCTATGACTATGTACACGATCCGATAGGCGCAAGAGGAGAAATGTATTATATCCCACAAATCTCTCAACTGCCTGCACGCCACCATTCAACAGCCTGGGTCGCAGATCGCAGCATTGACTTTCTGAAAAATCGCGATACATCCAAACCATTTTTTCTCTGGTCGAGTTATATCCATCCGCACCCGCCCTTTTCACCGCCAACGCCCTGGAACAAACTCTATCGCGGTCCCCTGATGCCTTTTCCCAAACGCCCCGATAACATGGAAGACCTTTGGACGCATTTCAATCGCCATCAGAATCGATACAAGTACCGCGATGCAGGATTGGATAATCGCATGCTACAGGTCATGCGCGGGTATTACTGGGCGTGCATATCGTTTATCGACTACAGCGTGGGCCGGATCATTGACGAACTCGAACAACAGGGCGAACTGGACAATACCCTCATCGTCTGGTCATCGGATCACGGTGAACTACTGGGGGATTACAACTGTTTTGGCAAGCGTAGCTTTCTCGATGCAGCAGCCCGAGTGCCCATGCTGGTGCGCTATCCCGAGCGCTTCCCACGCGGTGTTGAAGAAGAAACGCCGTGTGGATTGATGGACCTGATCCCGACATTTTTGGGCGCAGCAGATATTTCCCATCACAACGCAGATTTAGACGGCCTGGACATGGCAGATCTCGTCGGCAATGGACGAGAACGAATGATTTACGGTCAGATTCAGCGCGGACAACGCGGTATGTACATGGCTTATGATGGCAATTTGAAATACATCTATTCGGCAGGCGACCAAAAAGAATATCTCCTTGATCACCGCACAGATGCCGGGGAAACGCGCAACTGTGCGTACAATATTTTGTACGCCTCAGAGATAAAAACAATGCGCGAAAAGCTAATTGGCTTTTTCCAAAACGAAGGCTATACCGAACCCCTGGATGGCAACCAATGGAAAGACTTTGGCGCGATTGCCGAACCCAAAAGCGTGGATGCCAATTTGTTAATTCAGGATGCGGGATGGGCGGTTCCTCTCTACAATATTCCCGGGTATTCAGTGGAGAGGTGAGCGACTGGCTCCACCCTCTTCCCGCTTTCAAATATTTCAACCCATCATCCGCATTGTGAACAAAAGTTTCACATCAAACAGAAAAAAAGCCCATTTTACGGGCTTTTTTTTTGGCATAAATATTGCTATCTATATCCCTAAAAACATTCACCCCAAGCGAGACATTATGTGCGATCACACGCTACCCTGGCTGGTACTCTACGCCGTACCGGGCCTGGGGCCCGCTGCCTATTGCGCTCTTATCGAGCACTTTGAAACGCCGGAAAATATTCTCTCTCAATCTCCCAGAGCACTGTGCGAGATCCCTGGCATTGGTCCCAGTACCGCGCAATCGATCTCTACCAATCGGGACTGGGCATGGGCGCGGGATCAAGTCGCACGCGCAAAAGACCTCGACATCCAAATCTGCACGCTCACCGATCCCCTCTACCCCGAAATTCTATCCCAAATCTACGCCCCGCCACCTCTGATTTTTGTAAAAGGTGATATAAGCCTGTGCCACAGGCCCACCATCAGCATCGTCGGATCTCGCTCTTTCACAGCTTATGGACGAGAGACCGCGCATCGCCTGGGAAGTGATCTCGCCAGAGCGGGAATCACAGTTGTCAGCGGCCTGGCCGTTGGCATAGACACCCATGCACACCGTGGGGCACTCGAACACGGCGCAACAGCAGCAGTGCTTGGCAGCAGTTTAGATTGTCCCTATCCACCTGAAAATTGCACCCTATTTGAACAAATATGTGAACGCGGTGTTGCTTGCTCAGAATTTCCTCTGGGCACGATCCCAGAAGCCCACAACTTTCCAAGGCGCAACCGCATTATCAGCGGCTTGAGCCTCGGCACAGTCGTTGTTGAAGCAGGCAAACAGAGCGGCGCACTCATCACCGCCCAATTTGCACTTGACCAGAACCGCGACGTCTTTGCCGTACCCGGCCCGATTTATTCGGGCAAAAGTCAGGGCACAAATAGCCTCCTCAGTCAAGGGGCCATTCTCGTTCAGACGACGCAAGACATCTTGAACGAAATTGAGCACCGACCAGCACTCCCCGCTCAACCCTCTGAGCAACCTGCCCTATCCGACCGAGAACAACGCGTGTGGGACACCCTTGCCAACCTGTCTGTCGAAACCACCCCGGTACATATTGACGCCCTCGCCAAAGCCACGGGATTCTCTTCTGGAGAAACCCTCAACATCCTCTTGAGTCTCGAAATCCAGGGCAGTGTCGAACAACTGCCGGGCATGTATTTTAAACAAAAAAAATAAAAGAGAGATCCGTTAAGACCTCTCTTCAGTTCTATTAAACATCCTACTCCGCCCCGATACATCACTAAAAAGACCGCATCAAACCCACGATTTTGCCGGCAATTCGGAATGGCTCGTGGCTTTCACCCACCACAATGGGTTGATAGGCTTCATTTTCGGGCATCAACTTGACTTGCGACCCCTCTCGATAGTAGCGTTTAACCGTTGCTTCTTCGCCGATTACAGCCACAACGATCTCACCTTGAAGGGCAGATTCTTGGTGGCGCGCGAGCACAAAATCGCCGTCTAATATCCCTGCATCGCGCATGCTATCGCCCTCAACCTGAAGGGCAAAAACATCGCCCCGAGGCACAAAACCAGAATCAACCGCAAGCGTACTCTCGATATTTTCCATCGCCAGGATCGGTTCACCGGCAGCAACGCGCCCAATGACTGGCACTTCGCGCACATCGCCGGAAAGCGATGCATCGCGTGCCTGATAATCCGTCAACTCAATGCTGCGCGACAACATGGCAGTTCGCCGAATATACCCTTTTTTTTCCAATGCAGACAGCGTGGTTCGCACACCATTGGTTGAAGCAATGCCAAAAGCCTCCATAATTTCTCGGATCGTAGGCGGGTATCCCTGATTGCGAATCACCTGGGCGATAAAATCGTATATCTCCTGCTGGCGCGCAGTTAGTTTTTTTCGCATAACACATCTCCTTAATATATCAGTCAAAAACGCGTGCATCCATAACCTGCACATTTGAATATAGTGAACGTTCGTGCATCCGTCAAGTTTTCATCTCAAATAATTCCCTAAAAAAGGGTTATTTTTTTTATCTTTGCCCAAAATCCTGCAAAGTGGGTCCATTCTATCCATTCTAAACACCGTAAATACATCCACAATCCTCCTGCTTGACACCGCAAATACCCCCTTGTATCTTATCTTTAGCGATCACAGACAAGTGGTGTATGATCAACCTTAGCACGAACTCTGAATGGAAAGAACACCATGAAAAATCTCATATTTGACACATACGTACCCTTTGCCTGGCATGGCATTGGTCTCACCATTCCATCAGAATGGAACCCGGGCAAAATATCGGGAGAGGCCAACTCCGGCGAAGTGCGCTTCGACGATTCTCAAATTGCACGCCTCGAACTCGAGTGGAAAGAAGCGCGAGGGGATGACCGCGTGGAACAAATTGTGGATCGCTACATCGAAGGTCTGGCAAAAAATGCAAAAAAACAAAAAAGTCGCCTGCGCGTTGAACGCAACCCCAAAGCCATAGATCTCGACCTCCCCGCCATGCAAAACACGCAGTATTTCATCTGGGAATCGCGTTATACAGTACATACGCTTGCAACGTATAGTCCCGCCTCGGACCGTCTCATTTTTATTCGAATTATGGGGCGCACGGATGAAAACCTCGAACCCGTTCTGCCCCTTGTCCTCAACACCCTTCGGGACACACCGCCCGGCGGTCCCCTGACCTGGGCACTCTACGACATGATCTGCCAATCGCCCCCAGAATACGAACTCGAAAATTTTGAACTTAAATCCGGGCATATAGGCTTGAGATTTCAAAAAGACAACACGCGGCTCAATATCGACCGCTTCAGCCTGGCGCGCACAATCCTCAATACCAAAGATCTCGATGAGTGGTATGTGGAATTTTTTATAAAAGACCTCCGACACATTCACGTTGAAACCGATGTCCAAACCGAGGGCACCAACATCGTGCTCTCGGTCAATGGATACCCCAAAGGTCGGTGGCAGGGCCTTCTTCAACCCTTGCCCTTTTGGAATATGCGCCCCCGTCAGAATCTTTCGGGACGGGTTTGGACCGATATGGAAACCAATAAAATTTTTGTCGTACAGACTTTCTGGAAAAAATCCGAAGGTGCCCCAGACCTCAATGCCTATTGCAAAGATGTAACAGCCATTTCCTGACAGAATATATTTACCCTGTCTTATTCAGCGGAGTCCTGTTATGCTATTCAAAAAACAACCCAAAATTGGCCGCGAAGCCATGTTCAAATCCAAACCCGTTCGCAACAATCAGGTCGAATGGGAAAAAAACGACGAAGGCGAGATCCACGTCACCCTCACCCGCGGCGATTCGTGGAAAGTGCGCACTCTGTCTAAAATTTTTTGGATTCCCCAACAAAAAACACTGGTGCTCGACGAAATTGGCGCACAAGTCTGGGATATGTGCGACGGGCGCACAACCGTCGAAGCCATCATCAAACGCCTGAGCAAATCCCACCAACTCAATGTAAAAGAAGCCGAAATCTCACTGCTCGCCTATCTCAAAAAGCTCGGGCAAAAAGGACTGCTCGGTTTTGCTGTGGAAAAAAAAGATCTGCCCGGCAGCAAGCGTCGCAGGCGCGCCAGCGGCAAAGCCTGGGGATAGTGAATTCAGCCTTCTATTTTTCACTCGCCCTGCATGTGTCCATCTCGCGAAAGACACGGCATTCTTCCCAAGACAACATCAACCTTTATTGCCTCTAATATGTTACTTTACAACGAATTATTTTTTAGCTTTTTTCTTTATCTTTAATCTTGACATTTTTGTATGCTTAAGGTAGATTTGTGACTACACGGCTACTTTTTAGACCCCAAAAGGAGTTCCACAATGAGTTCACAAGCCCAGGAGCTTGAAACACTCGCAACGAGTGATTACAAATTTGGATGGGTGACAGATATCGAACAGGAATCTGCCCCTCCAGGTCTGAATGAAGACATTATTCGATTTATTTCTGAGAAAAAAAATGAACCCGACTGGCTGCTCGAATGGCGCTTAAAAGCCTATCGCCACTGGCTGACCATGACCGACCCGCTCAAACGCAAAAAAAGCGAACAGTGGGCCATGGTTACCTATCCCGATATCGACTATCAAAGCATCGTGTATTACTCAGCACCCAAAAAAGCGGGCGATGGCCCCGAAAGCCTGGACGAAGTCGATCCCGAACTGCTCGCCACCT
Source organism: Candidatus Latescibacterota bacterium (assembly GCA_021295695.1). Lineage (GTDB taxonomy): Bacteria > Latescibacterota > UBA2968 > UBA2968 > UBA2968 > VXRD01. Next base: position 20,871 of record JAGWBW010000002.1, on the reverse strand, counting down.
ATGAAAAACTCGGCATACCTCTCGAAGAGCAAAAAATGCTGACCGGCGTGGCTGTCGATGCGGTCTTCGACAGTGTCTCAGTAGCGACCACCTTTAAGGAATCACTGGCCGAAGTTGGCGTTATTTTTTGTTCTTTTTCAGAAGCCGTGCAAGATCACCCCGACCTCGTGCGCCAGTATCTCGGTTCTGTCGTCCCACACACCGACAATTATTTTGCCGCTCTCAACTCGGCTGTTTTTAGCGACGGGTCCTTCTGCTATATTCCCAAAGGCGTGCGTTGCCCAATGGAATTATCGACTTATTTTCGCATCAACGCCGCCAACACCGGGCAGTTTGAGCGCACGCTCGTCATCGCTGAAGAAGGTGCCTATGTATCGTATTTGGAAGGGTGCACAGCGCCCATGCGCGACGAAAACCAGCTCCACGCAGCCGTGGTCGAACTCGTTGCACTCGACAATGCGCAGATCAAATACTCCACCGTCCAAAACTGGTATCCCGGCGACATAGACGGCAAGGGAGGCATCTACAACTTTGTCACCAAACGCGGCGCTTGCCGGGGCACAAATTCCAAAATCTCGTGGACACAAGTCGAAACCGGATCGGCCATCACCTGGAAATATCCGAGTTGCATTCTTCAGGGTGACAACTCGGTCGGCGAATTTTACTCTGTCGCCGTCACCTCCCTCAAACAGCAGGCGGACACCGGCACCAAAATGATCCACATCGGGAAAAACACCCGAAGTACCATCATCTCCAAAGGCATATCCGCCCTGCTCGGACAAAACACCTATCGCGGTGCCGTGCAAGTCCTCAAAGGCGCGCACAACGCCAGAAACTTTACCCAATGCGACTCCATGCTCATCGGCGACCAGTGCGGCGCACACACCTTTCCCTATATCGACGTGCGCAATACATCCGCGCATGTCGAGCACGAAGCCACCACATCCAAAATAGGCGAAGACCAGATCTTCTATTGCAACCAGCGCGGTATCTCCACAGAAGACGCCGTCTCAATGATCGTCAATGGCTTCTGCAAAGAAGTCCTCGCAGAATTGCCCATGGAATTTGCAGTCGAAGCCCAAAAGCTCCTCGGCATCAGCCTCGAAGGCAGCGTCGGTTAGATCTCAATTTAAGGAAAAAAATAATATGCTCGAAATTCGAAATCTGCACGCAGGTGTGGAAGGCGCGGAAATCCTTCACGGTATCGACCTCACGGTCAACACAGGAGAAATCCACGCCATTATGGGACCCAACGGGTCGGGTAAGAGCACATTGGCCCAGGTGCTCGCGGGCCACGAAGCCTATAGTGTTACAGCGGGCGAGGTCATCTACGAGGGCCAGGACCTGCTCGATATGGACCCGGATGAACGCGCAGTACAGGGCGTCTTCCTCGCCTTTCAGTACCCGGTAGAAATACCCGGTGTCAACAGCGCGTACTTCTTGCGCACAGCTCTCAACGCCATTCGAACAGCCAAAGATCGAGAAGAAGTCGATGCCATAGACTTTCTTGCGCTAATCCGCGACAAGCTCAAACTCGTAGAAATGGACGAAAAATTTCTCAAACGTCCAGTCAACGAAGGCTTTTCTGGCGGAGAAAAAAAGCGCCATGAAATTCTGCAAATGGCCGTTCTGGAACCCCGCCTCGCCATACTCGACGAGACCGATTCTGGACTCGATATCGACGCCCTGCGCATTGTCGCCAACGGCGTCAATACACTTCACAGCGCGGACAAAGCGACCATTGTGGTCACGCACTATCAGCGCTTGCTCAACAATATCGTGCCCGACGTAGTCCACGTTATGCTCGACGGACGCATCGTCCAATCGGGCGACAAAACACTCGCCATGGAACTGGAAGAAAAAGGCTATGACTGGATCAAAGAAGAACACGCGACACACAGCGTCTAATCACGCATCCTGGATTCAAAAATTTGAATCCAGCCTCAATGGTCAGTCATTGCGAGCGTTGCGTCAAAGAGCAATAGCTGATTTTGACCGCCTGGGATATCCCACCACCGCAGATGAAGCCTGGAAAAGCGTGAACCCATCCGCGCTCATCAGACCCGATTATGCGCCTGCTGCCCCTGCCACCCTTGCAGATGCAGAACTGGAACCTTTTATCTATCCCGACCTGCAAGGCATCCGCCTCGTATTCGTAAATGGGCATTATGCGCCAGAACGCGCATCTGACATACCAGAAGGCATAACCATCGCCAACCTCGGCGACGTTTACGACCATCCACTCGTCAAAGCGCACCTGGGAAAGCTCGCACAAACCACAGATTTGGCATTCACCGCCCTCAATACGGCATTCATGCGCGACGGTGTATTCATCCATGTTCAGCCAAATATCATCGTCGAAGCCCCCGTGCATATCCTCTTTATCACAACGGCATCTGAAACCCCCACAATATCTCATCCGCGCAACCTGATCATCGCAGATGAGAACAGTCAGCTTTCGCTAATTGAAACCTATGCTGGAACGGGTACAGAGACTTATCTTACCAATGCGGTCACAGAAATCATCGCCCGCGACAATGCCAGCGTGAATTGTATCCGCCTCGAATTGCAAAACACAAAGGGTTTGCACGTCGCCAATTTTCAAGCCCAACTCGGGCGCAGCAGCAGGATGACCTTTCACGATTTTACACTCGGCGGAGCATTTGTTCGCAACGACGTAAGCGCGTACCTGCGCGGCGAAGGCAGTGAAGCCACCGTCAATGGATTTTATGCCCTCGAAGGATCGCAACAAGTCGATAATTATACCCTGCTGGAGCACGCAGAACCCCATTGCCCCAGCCACGAACTCTACAAAGGGATTTTGGGGGGTTCATCTCGCGCAATTTTTCGGGGAAAAATTCACGTACACCAAAAAGCGCAACACACAGATGCCTACCAGCAAAACGAAAATATCCTGCTTTCGGACAATGCGCGCGTCAACACCAAACCACAACTCGAAATCTACGCCGATGAAGTCAAATGTTCGCACGGCGCAACAATAGGCCAACTCGACGAAAACGCGATCTTCTACCTGCAAACGCGCGGCATTCCCAAAGCCGAGGCAAGACAGATATTGCTCCGCGCTTTTGCCGATGACATTATCGAGCGCGTGACCATCGCCCCCGTGCGGTCGCACCTCAGCGATTTAATCGACACCCGCCTCGAACACATCTATGCAAAGGACATGGCATGAGTTCGCCCCTGGACATATTAACACTTCAACCGCCCGAGCCAGCCGCGCACCCCGCACCGCCCTTTGATGTGCGCCGCGTCCGCGCGGACTTTCCCATTTTGGGCCAACAAGTGCAGGGGCAACCTCTCGTGTACCTCGACAATGGTGCCACAGCCCAAAAACCCCGCGCGGTCATCGATGCCCTCTCGCATTATTACACCGACCAAAATGCCAATGTACACAGAGGCGTACACCATCTCTCGCAAATTGCGACCGATGCTTATGAAGCCGCCAGAAGAAAAGTGGCGACCTTTATCAATGCGGCCTCAGACAGAGAAATCATCTTTGTGCGCGGAACTACCGAAGGCATCAATCTCATAGCCCAGACCTTTGGACGCGAACAAATCGGCGAAGGCGACGAAATCATCATCAGCGAAATGGAGCACCATTCCAACATTGTTCCCTGGTGGATGCTCTGTCGGGAAAAGGGAGCCAAACTGCGCGTCATCCCTATGAACGACCGGGGCGAACTCTGTATGGACACGTATCAAACCCTTTTCTCTTCGCGTACAAAACTCGTCTCCATCATACACATCTCCAATGTGCTCGGCACAGTTAATCCCGTGCGGGAAATGGTGCAAATCGCGCACGCACACGGCGTGCCCGTACATATCGACGGCGCACAAGCCGTGCCCCATCAGCGCGTGGATATGCGCGACCTGGGCTGCGCGTTCTACACCTTTTCGGGACACAAAATGTTCGCGCCCACAGGCATTGGCGTCCTGTATGGCAGCGAAACATACCTCGATGCCATGCCGCCCTACCAGGGTGGGGGCAGCATGATCCAGAACGTTGACTTTGACAATATTACGTACGGAAACTTGCCCAACAAATTTGAAGCGGGAACGCCCAATATCGCGGGCAGTATTGGCCTGGGTGCCGCCATTGATTACCTCAACAGCATCGACTTTAATGGTGCGGCAAAATACGAAGCCAATTTGCTGGAATACGCACACGATGTCCTGCGCGGTGTGCCGGACCTGAAATTGCTCGGCACAGCCGAGTGTAAAGTAGGCGTGCTCTCATTTATCCTCGCCGATATTCACCCCCACGATGTGGGCACCATTCTCGACCAGGCCGGTGTCGCGGTTCGCGCCGGGCACCACTGCGCGCAACCCGTTATGAAACACTACGACATACCCGCAGCAACGCGCGCTTCCCTATCATTTTACAACACGCGTGAAGACATTGACGCGCTGGTCTCTGGCCTTCACAGCGTGCGAAAGATTTTTGGCTGATGTCAGATTTGCGCGAACTCTATCAGCAACTCATTCTGGATCACAACAAAAACCCCAGAAATTTTCGCGTACTCGATCCAGCAGACCGCTTTGCCGAAGGCTATAATCCACTGTGCGGCGATAAAGTAGAAGTTTATCTCCAACTCCACGGTGACCGCATAAAAGACATTGGCTTTCAGGGTTCGGGATGCGCTATTTCCAAAGCGTCGGCTTCTCTAATGACCGAGACCATCAAAGGCAAAACCCTCGGCGAATCGGAAACTTTTTTCAAAGACTTCCAGGCAATGCTCACCGACCCATCCAGCAATCTCGGCCTCGACCAGATGGGCAAACTATTCGCTTTTGCCGGCGTGCGCGACTATCCCACCCGCATCAAATGCGCGACCCTATCGTGGCACGCGCTTCGGGCAGCCATAGAAAATGTCCAAACCCCCATAACCACAGAGAGATGACACATGAGCCTCCTGAACATCTTCCGCAAAGATACAAATGCACAGTCCAGCGACGACGCCAACCATGCTGAAGAAATTCACAATATTGAAACGCCAGAATCACCGCCAGAAAAATCCTCACCAGAAGGACCCATCGACCCCGAAGCCGTAAAAGAAGAAATCGTAAAAGCATTCAAAACAGTATATGATCCAGAAATCCCCGTTGACATTTACGAACTGGGCCTCATCTACGAGATCAAAGTAGAAGAAGATGGCAATACCTATGTTCAGATGACACTCACAGCACCCAATTGTCCCGCCGCGGGTATTTTGCCCGGACAGATCGAATCCGCAGCCCGATCTGTCAAAGGCGTTTACGATGTCGAACTCGACCTCGTATTCGACCCTCCCTGGACGCCAGAACGCATGTCAGAAGCGGCCAAACTCGAATTGGGCATGTTTTAACAATGTCTCTTACTGAAAAGGTTTTGGTATGAAATTGAGCACGCAAGAAGAATACGGCCTGCGCTGTCTCATGCAGGTAGCACAGCGCGCATCTGAAACCGGTGGCAGCATTTCGATTCCCGAAATCAGCCGTGCCGAAGGATTATCCACCGCCCATGTCGGCAAACTCGTCCGCCTCTTGCGCCTGGGCAACCTCGTCGAAAGTGTGCGAGGTCAAGCCGGAGGGTATAAATTGGCTCGGCCCGCCAGTGAAATCCTGATCTCCGATGTGCTCGGTGCCCTCGGTGACCCATTCTTCAACGACGGCTTTTGCGACGAACACACCGGCCATGAAGCCTGCTGCACACATTCTGTCGATTGCTCAATTCGCTCCCTATGGAACGCCATCCAATTTGTGGTTGACCAGATGCTCGACCGCATTACATTGCAAGATCTGATGGGAGACGGGCACCAGCTTGAAAATCATCTCGCGCATAAAGCAGACGAACTCTTACAAGTCACAATGCCGTAATTGACATAGGAGAAACTTCATGGAAATCACCGTCACAGACATTGCACAAACAGAAATCACCCGCTTGATACACGAACAAGAACAGGTGATTACAGGCGTGCGCATCTCTGCCGAAGCAACATCGCCCTTACAGGCCAACTACCGCCTCGCTTTTGTAGCCGAGGGACAGGACACCGATCGCGACACCGCGATACCATACGACGGCTTCAATGTTTACATTGATGAAAACAGCGTGCCCTATACCCAGGACATCACGCTCGATTTTGTCGATGGCCTGATGGGACGCGGCTTCAAAATTGACAACCCGCACAAAGTTCCTCCGCACCTCAAAGGCAGTGTGGCAGAAAAAATCCAGATGGTAATCGACGAAAAAATCAACCCGGGCATTGCCGCACACGGTGGTCATGTGTCATTAATCGATGTAAAAGAAGACACGGCCTATCTTCAATTTGGCGGTGGATGCCAGGGCTGTGGCATGGTCGATGTTACCCTCAAACAGGGGGTGGAAGTCATGATCAAAGAAGCCGTTCCCGAAATCGCAAACATCCGCGATATCACGGACCACGCCGAAGGCACCAACCCGTATTACCAGACCACGCAATAAAGCTTTGGCCCCGCCCCTACAAAAGCGCGTGCCCGATTCTGTTATGAGAATCGGGCACTCTATTTTTATGCAAAACCACATCTTGCGTGATTCGTCCAATCTAAAAAAATTCCCACAAACCAAAACACACTCGCCGAGATACCCGTCTAATAAACACAAAGAAATATAGACCCTGTACATTGCGCTATGCCCCACATCATTGTTGAAAATCTCGTCAAAACCTTCCAAATCGCCCAACGCCAGCCCGGTGTGTGGGGTGCTCTGCGCGGTGTCATGCACCGCAACTACCGCCAGATAACTGCCCTCGACGGCATCTCCTTCACCATTGAACCCGGCGAACTCATCGGTTATATCGGACCCAATGGCGCGGGCAAATCCACCACCGTCAAAGTTTTGTCCGGCATCCTCGTTCCCGATACTGGTCGCTGTGAAATCCTCGGCCGCGTGCCCTGGAAAGAACGCATCGCACACGTCGCACAAATCGGCGTGGTCTTTGGGCAACGCACGCAATTGTGGTGGGACCTGCCCGTCATCGAATCTTTCGATCTACTCCGCGATATCTATCGCGTTGATCATCACCAATACGCGCAAACCCGCGATGAAATGATCGCCATTCTCGACCTCGAATCGCTTCTCGACATACCCGTGCGTCAGCTCAGCCTGGGCCAGCGCATGCGCTGTGACCTCGCCGCTGCCCTTCTTCACCGTCCATCAATCCTCTTTTTGGATGAACCCACTATTGGTCTCGACGTCGTCTCCAAACTCGCCGTACGCGACTTTATCAAACGCCTCAACCAAGAACGCGATGTCACCGTCATCCTCACCACCCACGACATGGACGACATCGAAGCCCTCTGCACGCGGGTAATGGTCATAGGGCAGGGCCAGATACTATCCGACGGCCCGCTCGAAAACCTTCGCGCCCGCGTCACAACAGAGCGCCGCCTCATTGTCGATCTCGAAGAAATAGAAGACATCACCGACCCCGACGCATCTGTCGTATTGCGCGACGGCCACCGCGTACATCTCACATTTGATCCCGACCGCATTGCCACGGCTGACCTGATCGCCCGCATCACAGCGCAGCACCCCGTGCGCGACCTCTTTGTCGAAAACACGCCCATCGAAGAAATCATCTCACGCCTCTATGCCGAAAATCACTAATCGCACATCATCATTTGCCATCAGATCGTACATAGCCGTCCTCTCCGCCAGATTTCGCACGCTCTTGCAATACCGCGCCGCGGCATTCGCGGGATTCGGCACCCAACTCTTCTGGGGCCTCATCCGCGTCATGATCTTTGAAGCCTTCTACAGATCATCAACCGCGCCACAACCCATGACAGCCGATGAAGTCATCACCTATATATGGCTCGGCCAGGCATTTCTCGTTCTCATTCCCTACCAGGGTGCCGACCCCGATGTGCGCGCCATGGTGCGTTCGGGCAATGTCGTCTATGAACTCGTGCGCCCGACCAACCTGTATTTCTTCTGGTACAGCCGCGCCATAGCACAACGCACCGCGCCCGGTGTCTTTCGCGCCCTTCCCATGTTCATCACAGCCAGTCTTTTCTTCAACCTGCAAATGCCCCCCAGTTTTTCAGCTACATGTGCCTGGCTCGTATCGATGCTATTTGCCGTCCTCATCAGTGCAGCCATCACCAATCTCCTGAGCATTTCCCTCTTGTGGACCATATCTGGCGAAGGCCTGGGCGTACTCCTGGGTAGTTTGACCTGGCTCTTCAGCGGCATCATAATCCCCTTGCTCTTTTTTCCCGACTGGGCACAGACAGCCATCAACATCCTCCCATTTCGATACCTCATGGACATCCCCTTCCGCTTCTATCTGGGCCACATCTCACCAGAACAAATCTGGTATCACCTGCCGTTTCAAATCGCCTATCTGATTGCGCTGATCACAGCCGGACACCTCATCCTCACCCGCGGTATTCGCCGCCTCGTCGCGCAAGGAGGATAATGCAATGACCAACGCACTTCGCCTCTACATGCACTATCTCAGCCAATCTATTCGCAGCCAAATGCAATATCGCGTATCATTCATCATGCTCTCTTTTGGGCATTTCCTCACCACTGGCATCGAATTTCTCGCCATTGCCTCTCTCTTTGCGCGATTCAAACACATTCAGGGTTGGACGCTTCCCGAAGTAGCCTTTCTCTACGGCCTCATCAACATCTCTTTTGCTTTTGCCGACGCTGCCTCGCGCGGCTTCGACATATTCGGTACCATGGTCAAAAGCGGCGACTTCGACCGCCTCCTGCTTCGTCCCCGCAGCACCGCCCTGCAACTCGCAGGCCATGAACTCACCCTCCGCCGCGTGGGCCGTCTGCTTCAGGGCCTCGCTGTCTTCGCCTGGGCAAGCTACACCCTCGACATCTCATGGTCCGCACCAAAAATCTATCTCGTCTTAATCGCCATATTTGGGGGTGCTTGCCTCTTTATCGGCCTCATGGTCATTCAAGCCACCATCGCGTTTTGGACCACCGAATCGCTCGAACTCATGAACACCATGACTTACGGTGGCGTGGAGACCGCACAGTACCCCTTACCCATCTACCGCACATGGTTTCGCAAATTTTTTACTTACATCGTACCCCTCGCGTGTGTAAATTATCTGCCAGCACTGGCAATTCTCGAACGCGGTGACCCCCTGGGATTTCCCATCGCCTTGCAGTGGTGTGCGCCCCTAATTTGCGTTATATTTCTCATTATCGCCCTCCAGATATGGAAAATCGGTGTGCGCTATTATCGATCCACCGGAAGTTGAACAAACAGAATTACAAAGGAATCTTCTTTGAACAACACCACCTTATTTGACGCCGCGTATGCAAATCGCAAACGCCCGCTTCTCGAAAAAGTCGTCGATCAAATTCGACCGATTTACACAGAGGAAGAACTGACCGCTCTTCGCATTGACCCCATCAATCGCGCGATTCTTTCGCAGCGTTCAGGCCGCGGTTTTGTCAATCGCGATCTGCTCGAAACCGTCCTCGGCAACCTGCTCGAATGCGTCGCTCCCGGCTCTCACAATGCGTCTGAATCCGCGCAGGCGACCCTGACGGACAATATTGAAGAAATTGTCGATCAACTCTACGCCATGATCTACCAATCGCTTCAAGCCGCACAGGGCGAAAATGGCCCGATAGAAGACGTGGCACTGCAATCGGCCTTCGCGCTCATTTCTCGACTGCCCCAACTCAAAACCCGCGCGCTCTGGAACCGCTTTGCATCGCTCAAAGACCCCGCCGTGTGGGATGCGTATTTACGCAAAGTACACAACCTGGATTACAGCGACCTCGCCGCCCTCACATTTGCGCCCGTCATTGACAAAGCCATTGAAGCGCGCACCTTTGATCTCTACGAAGCATTTCTCGCCGAAAAAGACCTGCAATCTGCTTTTGCATATCAAATGCAACTCGTCGCCAGTGCCTATCCCGGATGGCGCGTTTTGTTTTATCACGACATCGCCAATGCCCTCACGCAAACCGGCGAGGTTGAAAATTTCGACTGCACACCCATCCCCCTCTTGCCCCGTGCTATTTCAGAACTCGGCGGACGCTATTATCAGGCAGATATTCACCCGGAAACCACCATCGCAGACGCCAACTTTCTCGAACACCCGCACCGCGGCCTCACAACCGGTCAAACAGGTATCATAGGCTACGGGTGCATCATCTACCCCTGCACGCTCGGCGGATTGACAGGTAGAGCGCGGCAGCGGCATCCCACCATTGGCAATTTTGTAAGAATAGGTACAGACGCCACCTTGCTGGGTCCCGTCGTCATTGGCAACCGCTCCACGATCGGCAGTGGCACAGACATCTACGGCTATGTCGAAACGGGCACTGGCTGTCAAATCGCATCGTCAGTCGTGCTCGGCACCGTGCGCTCTGGTTCCCGAAACCCGGGAAAAATCATCCTGGGAGATCACGTGCGCGTAGGCGACGGCACAATCGTCGAAAACAGCACCGAACTCGATCTCATCATCCCCGACAAATCCGAAATCCCCGCCCGTTCCCACATCGTCAACGACGGCTTTGGCAACCCCAAATACGACAGGGAATAAAAAACAATCATCCCGCATCTTCAAACGGCATCACCGCTGACGCTTCATCTGAAGCATCAAAAGAGAGCACCCGATCGTACAGCGTTGGGCCATACAACTCGCGATAATACGCAAACAAATACTCGTTGCAATAACCCGCCCACTTGCCCCATCGCGCCTCGCCCCACCGGCATATCTTCGCATCTGAACCCGTTACGCCATACCATTCTTGGGCAAATTTTCGCACCCAGGTATCAACGGGAACCGCATAGAGCCGATCCAGCGAGAACAGATCAATACACCGCGCCACCTTAATGCCAACGCCACTACCGGACAGCGCGTGCAGATCATCCGAGATACACCGCCAATTATTCAAATCTGTCCCCCCATCGCACACCGCCTCGGCAATAAACCGCGCTGTTTCCGCCACCCGCTCCGAACGCCAGCCAAAACGGTGACGTCTGTAAAATCCTCCATCCAACTCAGAAAGTGCATCGGGTTCTGGGAATGTCCAGTACGTCTCGCCCTCAAAAACCCGTCTCTCGCCCAGGGTTCGCGCAATAAATCCGATCCGTTTTTTGGTCAACGACATATGTGCTTGAACCGAGAGAACATAAGAGATAATACACTCGAATGGATCCTGTCGAACAAATTGCAGTCCCTTCAACAAATCCCGCGCTTTTCGCAAATAGGTATCGCCGCGCGGCACTCTGATCCGGGGCAGGTGATCCAGCCTTAAATACCACCTCAAAAAATCATCAATCGCCATCTCACCACAGTACGTAGCCACCCGCTCAGACGATGCGCGATACGCGATCTGATCTCCCATTTGTCTCAGATGCACAACCACGCCATAAACAATACCCTTCCACCACCCATCGACATCTCGCCCCCACCGAAACACCTGCCCCGATCCCAGTGTCAATCCTATATTAACCGATGTGCTCTCAAGTATGCCCTCAAAACAATGCGTCGCCATTGATCTAATCCTCTCCGATTCCGATATATATTGACAAAAATAAAAGTTTCCTTATGATAAACGCGATCAGCAGTCCGTTTTTTTCAGGAGATCGAGAATGAACGCCCACGCGACATGGCACTTTTTTACCCTCTGCTTTGCACTTATAATCTCATGTGCATCCGCGCCTCGCGTCCAACAAACCCCCATTCCGCCACCTCAAACTTATCAGACGGAGACCGCCACCACAACACCTGCAGACACCCTCTGGTGGACGACATTTAACGATAGCCATCTCGACAGTTTAATCGCGCAGGCACTGGCATACAACCACAATTTGCACGCTGCTGCAGCCCGTCTCAAAGCCGCCCGCGCACAGGCGAAAATGGCTGGCGCACCGCTATACCCACAACTCAGCGCGGGATCATCGGGGCTAAGACGCAAACAAAACTTCATCGGATTTCCCATCCCCGGCCAGGCGGATGGTGAGGTGCTCTCAAACACCAGCACGACCTATGGCGTTTCCGTCAATGCCGCGTGGGAAATTGACCTCTGGGGGCGGCTCGGCGCAAGTGCTGCGGCTGCACAAGCCACCTATCAGGCAACACAGGCCACGTATCGGGGGGTGCGCATGTCACTGGCCGCACAAACCGCCAAAGCGTGGTTTGCCACCATCGAAGCCAGGCGCCAACTCGAACTCGCGCAAGCGACGTACGAAAACAGCCTCACCAACCACAAACAGGTACGCACGCGCTACGAACGGGGCGTGCGGCCCTCGCTTGACCTGCGCCAGAGCAAATCCGAACTCGCGTTATCGCAAGACCGCCTGCACCAGCGCGAACAACGCTATGAAATGGCTATTCGCCAACTCGAATTACTCATCGGTCGCTATCCCTCAGGCACATTCGCCATTGCCGAAGACCTTCCCGAGGTGCCGCATCCAGTGCCCGCGGGTCTTCCGGCAGATCTCATTTCCCGGCGCCCCGACCTCATTGCAGTTGAACGCCAATTTGCCGCGTCTCAGGCCAATCACAAAGCCGCCAAACGCCTGCGTTATCCGCGCATCAGCCTGACTGCTTCGAGCGGAACCAGCAGCGACGCATTGGGCAATCTGCTCAGCGGAGACTTTAGCGTGTGGAGCCTGATTGGCAACCTCACACAGCCTCTCTTTCAAGGCGGGCGCATACAGGGCAATATCAACCTGGCCAGTGCCAGAGAAAACGAGGCCGCCGCACTATTTGCCCAAACCGTTTTGCAAGCATATAGCGAAGTTGAAAATGCACTCTCTGCAGAAACGCATCTGGCAAAACGCCAGTCCGCTTTGGAAACTGCTGCTGAACAGGCGCGGGAAGCGCGCCGCCTGGCAGAAGATAGATATTACAGAGGGCTTATAGACCTGTTAACCGTGCTCCAAACACGCAACACGGCTTACCTTACCGAAAGCCAATTGCTCGTTGTGCGCCAGCAACGACTCCAGGCGCGCATTGACCTTCACCTCGCATTGGGCGGCGGGTTTCCCGACCGCGAAACCATAATAACACCATAAAAGGAAGGACCACACCTTTTCACCATGCAACTAATCCAGAGCGGGGACAGCCCCATAGAAAGTTCCTTGCTCTCCACCACCCACAACCCTCATTTCTCGCAACCGTCTCTCTTTTGGAGGTAATCATGCAGAACAACAAGCAAATCATCCTGGTAGTTGGCATTGCAGCCATCGCAGTGGCCCTTCTTTTGTATATCGCGTTTTTGCCCAGCGAAGAGGAAATTATTCAAGAAAGTCCCTACGTCATGCAAATGGAGGAAGAAGCCAAACGCGATGATGCAATGATAGACTCTCTAAATATGGTGGTCGATGGATTAAATGTCCGCATCGATTCTGTACGTGCGCAAATGGACAGTACCAGCACATCAAATAAAGTTTTGCTGACCACTCTCCACCGCCTTAACAATGAGATGAAAGAATACCGGCGTCTCTCCACCACTCTGAGAGGCGATCTCGAAAATGTCACAGCCGCCCGCGATAGCCTCCGCAACAGTCTCTTTGAGCAAACCAATCGCCTTCAACGCGTAACTGAGGCTCTGGAAAAAGCCCATCGGGAAAGCGAAAAATTGCGCGCAGATCTTCAGGTTACCAAAGAAGACCTTCAGGTTACCAAAGAAGACCTTCAGGTTACCAAAGAAGACCTTCAGGATGCCAAGGAAATTATCAGTTCAGTCCTCGTCTATGTCGGTACCGAGGATAAACTGAAAGAACAGGGGTATCTCCATACCTGGCGAAGGATTCGCAAAAACTACAAGATTATAAATTTTCCCGATGTTGACAACACCGACGTTATGAAAGTTGAGATTGGCAAAGCCTTCAGCGTACAGGGCCAACTCGCCGCTGTGTGCGACGACCATGGCAAACTGGGGAAAGATAAAGAATACCAACTCAGTGAAGATAAAGAAGCCCAAACCCTCAGTATCTCCTTTTCCGATCCCCTGCTCGTCGGCCAGCGCGTCCTCATTGTATTGAAAAATTAGACCGCGTAGCGAGGGATAATATGACGAGCTTTCACTACAGGGGAGGGTTGAAAGTCGCAATCTTCCTCTGTTTTTTCTTATCACTGTATCGTCCAGCATGTGTCGAGGCAGATACAGCGCGTCCGGGGTATCAGGTGGTCAGTCGGGCAGAGGTGATAGAGGCGATGCGGCAGTATAGCGATTACGACCCGACAGCGACGACCAATAGCGCGCGGTTTCAGGCGGATGTGGTGTGTTATCTCGCGCGGAAGGCAAGAGATCGCGATCCGCAGGGGCTGCCGCTATTTATCGGATATGAGGACTGGTTTCGGGCGTATATGGAAGTGCTCGCACGCACGGAAGACGCGATGCCCCAGTACGCGCAGTTATCCTATCAATACAAACAGGATACAGAAATAGATTATCGGGTAGATCGCGTCATAGACGAGGTAAAGGAAGCCCCAACGCCAGAACTGGCAACAAATGTACGAGTTTGGTGGAAGGACCAGCCCGGCAAGCCGGATCGGTATTCTTACAGGGATACACTTTCGTCGCCGAATTTGAGATTAACCAATTACCAGGTGATATCCTATCGATTGCTGGATTTTGGCGATTGGATTGCCTATGATGAGTTCGATGGCGTTACAGCGCGCCCAACATCCGGCGTACTGGGTATTCTTTTTCGGGTTCTCGGCGAAAGCCGCATTTTACAGACTCGCATGGCAGTTTCAAAGGATGGTCTCCAGGTCATGCGAGCGACAGCAAAAAAGGGATTCGTAAAAAAAATGACCACCGTGACGGTGTATCCCGATGGAACAATGCAGAAAGATGTCCCACCTGACCGACCAGATCTCTTGGAACTGGAAAAGAGAATCATGCAGCCACTGGAAATTGATTATGTGAAAGCTATTTGGCGATAGATAAAGGGATAACATGACGAGCTTTCACAACAAAGGGGGGTTGAGAATCGCAACCCTCCTTTGTTTTTTCTTTTTTCTGGATCGGCCAGCATGTGCAAACGATGTGCGCCCTGGGTATCAGGTGGTGAGTCGGGCAGAGATCGTAGAGGCGATGCGGCAGTGTGGTGATTACGATCCGACAGCAACGACCAATGGCGCACGGTTTCAGGGGGATATGATACTTTATCTCGCGCAAAAGGCAAGAGCGCGCGATCCGCAGGGGCTGCCGCTATTTATCGGGTACGAGAACTGGTTTCAGGCATTTATGGAAGTGACCGCACGCACAGAAGACGCGATGCCCCAGTACGCGCGGTTATCCTATCAATACAAACAGATTACGGAGGTAGATTATCGGGTAGATCGGGTCATCCGAGAGATAGTGAAAGCCCCAACGCCAGAACTGGCAGTAAATGTACGAGTTTGGTGGAAGGACCAGCCCGGCAAGCCGGATCGGTATTCGTATCTGGATACGCTCTCAACGCCGAATCTCAAAGTAACCAATCAGCGGGTGATGACCTACCGATTGCTGGATTTTGGGGATTGGGTCATCTATGATGAGATAGAAGGGCTTACAGGCCGCCCAACATCCGGCATCCTGGGTTTTCTTTTTCGCATTATCGGCGAAGGACGCATTGTACAGACTCGCATGGCAATTTCAAAAGACGGCTTCCAGATCAATCGAGCGACAGCAAAAAAGGGATTCATAAAAAGGATAGACACAGTAACCGTGTATCCCGATGGGAAGATGGAGAAAGACGTCCCTCCCGGCAGGCCCGATCTCCTGGAATTAACAAACCTAATCACCCAGCCATTGGAAATTGAGTATGCGAAATTATCGGGTGATAGATGATGGCTTGAGAGATTAAAATGAATCCCTATGTCAAGCAGGTACGCCCGCTCGAGGATTACCAACTGGAGTTAATATTTGAGAATGGTGAGCAACGGATATTCGATGTGAAGCCCTATCTCCAGCGCGGTGTCTTTGTGCGCCTTCAGAATCTCGCTGCCTTTCAGGCAGTCCGTGTAGTAGCAGGTTCAGTGGAGTGGCCAGGCGAGTTAGATCTGAGCTATGACACGCTCTATCTGGAAAGCCAGCCGACCGCTCTTGCGTCCGAAGTTATCCAAAGACAATAAGACCGAAGATGAGGAAATAGGTTGAGAACTTATCATACAGGTACGACCGGCGAATATCCGGATGAGGAGCGAACCTCACTCAAGCACGAAATTCACGGTCTGCTTGAGAATGCTGGAACCGAAGACGCTGTGCGAGGCTCAGAATTTATGACAGCAAGAGGAAAAGGGACACTCGCAAGGTTTGCTACATGAATTACGCGATTCGAGAAGAAGATATGGGATGCGGTGAGATGGGGGTGGGGTGCAACTTCCTATACGCCTATTTCAAGAGTTGATAAATCTGTCAAAATCAATATCTGGCTGGCCCTGACGAGCGTAGTATGATGAAAAACGCGCCACAATATCCTTCACAAAAGATAACGAGATTTGTATTTCAGGAGGTGTGTGAAATTTTTCTTGGAATTGCCCAATTTCCCAAGTGAAAAGTTTTCTAAAATTGAGGAACCCGCCTTCAAAGAAATCCGTCTTAGGAAGCCAGTGATGATAGGCTGATTTGTTGTTCCCAAACGCTCGTTTCAACTCTCCCTTTCTGGTTTTACTCAGATTTGTATCATTAAACCATGGAAATAACGTCGTTCCAAGATCAACTTCGACAATAAGAATCCTGTCAGTATTACGGCTGCCATCTTCCCTCACGACAAGGTCGCAGGCTGGACTCATGACAGCAAACCACTTCCCACTTTCCTTTTCTTTAACAAGGCTACCAGTCCGGATGTCGTCATTAAGCGGCGGGTACAGATAGACTTCTTCGGGAAAGCAACTGTCTGCGTCATCATCAAGAAGCTGGAGCAGATGATTCAGCGTGTGCCGAAAAAGAGCCTTTTCGGTTCTGGAAGAATTGTCCTCACCATAATCTATCCATTTATCTATCTGAGGGATAAGGTTTTTCAAAAACACTTGGCTCAATGTTTGTTCTATGATGCCCCTGCCCCCCATAATGCGAGTAAGCCCCGTGTTATAAATATCCCAGAATCTGTCCAACAAATCATCGTATCCTGCTCCAGGGTCCCCTTTTTTGAAAACTTTTATATGTGCAAAATCCGTATTGACAGGGGTTCCAGTCAGAATAAAGACTGGAATCCGAAACTGTGAATCTTCAATTTTCCGTATAACTTGATTGCCTGCATCACTATCATTTCCAAGTGTCAGATCAATGATTGCACCGTCGAAGGAATTATCAAGCACGGAGAAAGCTTCCTCGACATCTTTACATTCGACAAGTTTGACCTCCCGCTGCTTTTCATTTTCGTATCTTTCGACAGTATCTCTACAGGTAGATAGATCCTGTTCATCATCCTCAACTATAAGCAGTCGCAATACACTCATTCCTCATCCTCCATTTTCGGTTGTAACCTGAACCAAGCTCCTTCTTCAGACTCAAAAGCTTTCAATTCAAGATCGTTCCGTGCGGCGGCTTCACCAGCAATTGCCAATCCCAGACCAGTACCAGATGGTTTGGTGGAGAAATGGGGTTCGAAAATCACTTCGTTTGCAATGAAGCGTGGTTCAATGCCTGGACCGGTGTCTCGATAGTCCACATGCAGTAGAGAATTACCGTCTGTTGAGAGTTCAATAATAATTTTTCGTTTGAGAATTTTTTTTTCACTCATCCAGTACAGACTGTTGTCTACAAGATTTGTGAAAATCGCATTGACATCCTGACGCCAAGAGGAAAATCTAAAGTCGTCGGATCCTGTAATTTCAGCGATTACCTTCTGAGACTTCATTCCTTGTTCGAAGACAGCAAGCACGTTTTCTATCTCTTTCTTCAGCGCAAGCGGCTCTTTCTTAGAGCGCTTCCCCGCTGCCAGAGGATCAAGTTTGTTGAAGAGATTGACAAAAAACTCTGCATTCATGCCTATGCCCTCAACAATTGACAGAGATTTCTCAAGATTTTTTAAATTCTCAGTTTTCCGAAATGATTTGTACCAGTATCGGAGGTTTGGTATCTGGTTTCGGAAATAATTGAGTGGCCGTCTGCCTTCATGAAGGATCACGTTAATAATTTTTCCCAAGGTGGCCTGCCCCTGATAAATGGCAACAGCTTGGCGTATTTCATCAGCAATTTTGTTCTTGCCTTCCTCTTCCCCACTGATGATTTCAATAATCTTATCAGAGGTTCTTTGGTCAATTCCGGATCCAGTAAGTCTTTCCAAAACATCCCGTTTCAGTTCATCGAATGAAAAAAGGCGTTCCAATTCACGTTCGACTTTGATAACAGGCCTGCTCAGACCTGCTTTCATTCTGAATTCAAACCGTCGTGTTTCGAGTTCAGCGATGACCTTTGCGGTGATTTTGTTCAGTTGAACAAAGGCCGCATTTTCCCTGAGTCCATCTCGCGCGCTCTTTTCAATCAGACCAGATCGCTCATCCGACTGAATCTGCACATACCCTATTACTTGGTTGCTACCGATCTTACGCGACGGATTCTGGATACGCTGCTCGTTCAGCCTCAACCAATCAAATTCTGGATCACCCAGCGGCCGGATACGAAATCCGTTTCGGTAAACACCTATGCCGTTAGAGGCGTTGAGAAGCCGCCTTGCCTCGAGTTTTCCGACGTAGTCACCGAATTCATCCTGAAGACCACGTCCTATCAAAGAATCAATAGCATCCTTGTCACGATCATACACCCGTACATCAATATCAAGTTCACCGCATCCGGTAGGCTCACCAAAATCAAAAGGAATACTCTCGTCGGCGGTGTTACGAACTTTCTGCGATGAATAGGTCAGTGTGCCTTTTCCATCAGCACCAATTTTGCCAGCTATCTTGTAATCAAAGAGATCAAATAGAGGAAATGGCTCAATAGTTTCAGTGATGTCCTCTACACCGGGAAAGCCTTCAACTTTCAGGTTTATACAAAAGTCATCACTGCTAAGAGCAGAATTCACTGGTGATTTCAATTTTTTTAGTTCAAAACGAAGTTTTTTGAACTGTTCCTTGTCCCAGCCAGCAAGAAGTTCGCTATCTCCTTCCATAGTCAGTTGGGTACCCGGTGGTTCGGATACCTCAGTGGTTTCAATGAGGATTTCCACGTCATCCAGATATTCGGCATCCTCGAAGTTGCCCCACACGACATAGACCGTTGTCTTCTCGCCTTCATCACTGACTGTTTCGAGAAGCATGTCTGTGCCGAGAAGGGATGCCGCGTAACGTCCTATCCCTTTACGCCCCTGCATGAGCCTTCCGGAAGGACTCGTGCTCCGATCAAGTTTGTCTCGGGTTGACGGCACCATCCACTTGTTAATGACAGTATCCCTGGACATCCCGTGACCATGGTCTGAGATAATGATGGAATATCCGCTATGGTCAGGGTTGGCCATAAATTTGATATTTACATCAGGAGAATCGGCGTCATAAGCGTTCTTCACCAGTTCTACGACCGCCGCATAGACATCCTGAATCAGATCGCGGCCGATGGTCAGGATATGCCGACCAGCCGGTCTTATTTTGTATGTTCCGCTTGCGCTCATAACCAGACCTCCTGCAATTTATCAGCTATTTTTCGTGCCAGAAGCACAGGCACTGCATTGCCGATCTGACGGAAAGCAGGCGTGCGCCTTGGAACATCTCTGACGCTCTCAAAGTAATAACTATCCGGGAATGTCTGTAATCTTGCAGCCTCTCTGGGTGTGATTGATCGATTCTGATTAACGTCCGGATGAATATAATAGTGACCGTCCTTGGCGATATGGGCAACTACGGTATGAGAAAATGGCAGATCCCAAGCGACGACTTTGAACCTATCCAGAAACGAGTTTCGGTGTCTATGTGTTTTCAGACGAGGCGGAAGCATATTGTAATTCAGACGAGTCTTTTTTTTATTCCATTGATCAACAGCGATCCGGTAAATTTCAAGGTCTTGTTCCGTATTAGGTCTCGCTTGATGCCAAGTGACCGGGAGATCGTCATTTCTTATGCCTGCCTTATACTGATATGGTCCATGATATGGTCCGACATTACATGGCCCCGGGACACCTTCACCTGCGGCAATAGTGGGAAGATCGCAGAATATTTCTCTGACACAGGTATCGGGATTCCACTCGTCTGGCTCTGGATAAAAATCAGTCTCTTTACCTCTTCTTCCGACAAGAATTATTCTTTTTCGTCTCTGTAGAACGCCATAATTCTCCGCTGACAGATTCAGAAAATCGGTTTTATAGCCACATTCACGAAAAAGGCTTAGCATGGCGTCAAAATAGCGGCTGCCATCCTCATTTTTTGCAGATAGGAGACCCGTGACATTTTCGAAGACAAAGTATAATGGTTTGTATCTCTTCAAAAATTTGGCGTAATAGTTATACAGATAGTTACGCTTATCTCCCTTCATCCTATTCAAGTCACGTGAACGTCCTATTAGGGAATAGGCTTGGCAAGGAGGTCCACCGACAATCAAATCAAGCCTACAATTATCCAGTAGAGCGTCAACCCGCCGGAAAATATCTGGCAGTGTTTCGTCACCTATCTCAGCATTGATGACCGATTTGATAATCCGTTCCGGAACCTGTTCATAGAAATCTGGGCGGCTCAGTATTCCATTCAGATAGTCTGCATACAGTTCTACCCGGTCACGGTCCTTCAAATAGTGGTATGCCATCCGGGTGCGTAGAGTAAAACAGGCCGCTTTATCTGATTCAATGTGTGCGACAGGCTCGAATCCCGCTTGTATAAATCCCTCGGACAGCCCTCCAGCACCCGCGAAAAGATCCAGAAATTTTAGGCCCCTATTCATGCTGTGATTTCCATTTTCTTTTATTTATCAGGGCA
>JAGWBW010000131.1:7814-8785 GCA_021295695.1 Candidatus Latescibacterota bacterium | reverse complement strand
CCTTCCCTGACAATCTTTTGCTTTAATTGTTCCTGAGGCCAGAGCCAGACATTTTCCGCGACCTCCCAAACGACCCCTCTATCCCGACATGCCCGATCAATCGCATCGCCAATAGCCAGAGTGTGGGCATACGGAATCTCCGTGATAATATGACAACCGCGCTCAACAGCCGTCAAAGCCATCACCGCCTGTCCATCGGTGGGGACAAGTATAAAAACCACATCCGGCTTTTCCCGATCGAGCATGGCTTCAAAATCCGTATATCGCGCATCAATGCCAAAACGCTCGCCAACGACCTGTAACGATTGCTCGCTGTGATCGCAGATCGCGCACAAATCGTAGAGATCGGTCAGCTTGACCATTGTCGCGATATATCCGCGGGCGCGGGAACTTTCATAAGCACCGCATCCGATAACAGCCAGTCGCAGTTTCTTCATAGCCTCTCACCTCCTGCTATCAATCCCACTCCAGAATGACGCCGAGTGCTTCGTCCGGCCTGTGATAGAGCAGGTGATACGCATCCGGAGTTTGTTCCCATGGGAGTCTGTGGGTAATCAGTTCGGCGACTTTGACCCGTCCGTCGATCAGCATCTGGGCTGCATCCCGCATACATGCCTCTCTGGGTGTGTCGATGCGGATGCCCGCGATAATCTGCTTGTTCATGAAGGCGTCTCCTTCCAGGGGCAATGGAGCACCTTGATACTTCGCGATGAGGTGAATCGTTCCCCTGGGTGCGAGCATCTTCTGAGCTTGTTCGAAGGACTGGATGCCGGCGTAGCCACCAACGCACTCGACGACGAGGTCGGCACCCTTGCCATCTGTGAGTTTCTTGACTGCTGCGATGGAGTCGGTCTGGGAGACATTGATCACATTTTCGTGCCCCAGTTTCCGCGCGATATCGCATCGGAGAGGCTGTGCATCGACGACGATTACACGTCCGGGATCGCGTTCCCAGACGATCTGAGCGCACA
>JAGWBW010000131.1:448-7750 GCA_021295695.1 Candidatus Latescibacterota bacterium | reverse complement strand
CGCGAGTGGGAGAAAGGTCGCGGTCTCATAGCTGAGTTCATCCGGAAGGGAGAAAGCGCGCCGGGATCTCTCGGTTTCGACAGCAATGACGTACTGAGCGTGCGGGGTGTTCGCCATGACACGCTGTCCCACTGCAAACTCCTGGATGTTGGCCCCCACGGCCACGACCTCACCCGCGTCGGAATACCCCATCATTTCGGGACTTACCGCCTCTTCTCTGACGTATCGCCAAAATAGCTCCGACCCCCTGCTGATCAGGCTGCGCTTGACCTCAATCAGCATCTGATCGGGACCGGGTTCTGGCTGTTCGACTTCGACCATCTGCACATTGGCGAAGCCATCGAGCTTTTCAAGTCGTTTCATTCGTGCCATAACGGCATCCTTTCAGTTGATATCGCGCAAGCCCTCCCAGTGATCCCACAGATCGAAGGGCAGGTCGAACATGATATCGCGCAAATTTTTGAAAGCAAAGCGATTGACAAGCGCCATGCGGATATCTGTCTGACAGTTCATACTGGCCGTATGCAGCATATAGTGGTGCCAAAAACAAACCGTTCCCGCAGGTGCGGCGTGTTCATAGCGCGTGTCCGGATGCAGAAAGCCCGGGGCTTTAAGACCGCTCAAATTAGTCAGGGCATGTTCCTGGAAATATCGAGCAACCTTGAGATGTGCCCCCGCCCATGTGGTAAAACCGCCGCCGCGGGGCAAAACATCGCTGAGATTAATAGTAACGGCAACGGTGAAAGTATCCGCCACACCTTCGATAAGATACCCATCCAGATGACCGCGCGGAGGCTGCCAGTCCGTATGCCCGCTCGGGTAAATCATTTTACACAGCCCATTCCCAGGCGAACGAAGACGCCCCGTACCCGCGAGTTCTTCAGCCATTTCGTAAAGCGGTGTATCTGTCCTCATAGCCGCGACTGCGGGATGGTCGCTACACGGTAGATTACCTGTAGGTCCCGCGTTGATCCATGTCTGGGGATCATCGCGATCCGCCTCGATATATTCCCACACTGCATCCCGAGCATTTTTGATTAATTCTGGCGCAATCACGTCGGGTTTGACAACGTAGCCATTTTTTTTAAAAAAGACTTTTTCCTCATTTGAAAAATAAGACATAGTCAACTCCCTTTTTAATCGATTTCCAATCGGTTATCCGTGGGCGGATCGCCCAAATCGGGAATCTCGAGCAATTCACCGCCCTTAAGAGCCGATTCATGGGCAATGAGACCGGGGATCATATAGCGCGCAGCTTCGAAAATATTGTTCGGCGGTATTTTGTCCGAGACACAGGCGCGAACAAAATCGTCAACGAGAAACTGATGTGACCCATTATGACCATTCGGTAAACCTCTGAATGCGTCGGGCAAGCGGTGAACCGGATGAACGGGCGCAACAGTGTGATGCGTCCCATCGTCTGCGGTAACTTTAACCATATCGCCCTCAACGCGCCTTACCGCTACGCGACAGGTAAGTTGCGCATCGAGAGATTCGCGTTCGGATCGGTCTTTTGTGAGCCAGACAGCACCCGCGGCATTGTGTTCAAAGCTACCCCGTGTGCCAAACATAGTCATACGCACCGTACCCGGATGTCCAACACGGCGAAATTCATTGATGCGCGCAGTACTGCCATCGGACAGCTTGAACAGCGCAGATTCATTACTGAACGGATTATCCCACTTATTTGATGTGTAAATCGCATCTTCGTGGCGATCTGTAAAGCCCTGACATGAAACATGAGTCATGCGCGAACCCGTGATAGAGAGAATCTGACTCGTCGAGTGGGTGGGATAAAACATGGGCGCTACACCAGCGGTCTCACGCCAATTTTCACCGCCGCGCCATCTGGCAACATCGTACAAGCCGTGATCCCAGTCGTGATAATATTCGGCTTCGGCGTACACAACATCGCCAAACGCGCCTTCTCGGAATCGCTGTCGGCAGTAAATCACTGCGGGATAGTAGTAACTCGTTTCACCGAGCATATAGATATTATCCGTTTCCTGCACAGCTTCGACAATAGCGCGCAGTTCGTCGAGTGCTATACCAGATGGCACGGCTGAATAGACGTGTTTACCCGCGCGAAGTGCTTGCGCTGCCTGTGGCCCATGCAGCCAGTTCTGAGTAAAAATCGCGATAGCATCAACATCTGTATCACACAGATCATCGAGAGAAGGAGAAGTCTGCACAATCCCGTGTTTTTCTGCATTACTCTGGCTTTTTTCAGCATCCAGATCGCATAGAATAACCTGATCCACATCTGGATGTGCATTGAACAGAGGAATAAAACCCTGTGCAAATGCCCCCACGCCAACTATGCCGAGACGAATGCCCATGGAACCTGCCTTTTATTTTATGAGATGCACTTTGACACAGCCGGATTTCTTATCAGCAGCGGTGTGAAAAGCTTCGGCGATATCTGCAAAGGGATAGCGATGGGTGACGAGTTTCGTAGCTTCTACACGCCCAGAGATAATGAGATCAATAGCGACATCAAAATCGGTACGCATGCCGCTGAAACCGTAGCAATTAGAACCAGTGATATTGACTTCGGACCAGACAATTGAGCGCAAGTCAACCTCGAGAGGCTTGAAGTAACCGGCCACGAGAACAATCATGGCATGACGGCGCGATATAGCGATAGAATCATCGAAGTTCTGCGCGGTACCTACAGTTTCGATAACGGCGTCATACCCCAGGCCATCGGTAAGATCATTAACCACATCCTTCACATCGGTCGTTGTAATATCGACGATGTGATCCGCGCCGAGGTCACGCGCGAGGTCGGCCTGCTGCGGATATTTGATGGTAATAAGCGTTTCGCGCACACCAATAGCTTTGGCAACCGCCAGACAAAGTTGACCAATTGTTCCCCCACCGATCACGGCGACCCGATCCTGGTAAGACGCTTTTGCCTGCGCGAGTGCGCGATGCGCAACCGCGAGGGGTTCTACAAGCGCGCCCTGTTCGAAAGTCATGTCGGGCAATTTGAAGACACTATTTACATGCGCGGTAGTGTATTCCGAAAAGCCACCGTGAGATTCGCCCGAAAACCACTTGCGATTGGCGCAGTGATTGTAGCGACCTGTAACACAATAGTGACATGTACCGCAATGCGAAAAACATTCGGCAGTAACGAGATCCCCTATCTCGATATCTGTCACGCCTTCACCCACTTCGGCAACCGTACCACACAACTCGTGTCCTGCGGCGCGTTCGAGCGAGGGTTTCCACTCACCAAAATAATTGTGCAAATCGCTACCGCAAATACCTGAGCTTCTCGTCTGAAGGGTGATATAACCCGGTGCCGGGGACGTATATTCAACATCTTGCCATTCGATTTCACGGATACCTTTGTAAAGTGCTGCTTTCATTTCTATCTCCTGTAAAGATGGGACTTACTGCCGGTCGGCAGTGATACCGGGCCAATCATCTGTGCGAAAAGGCGATGCCGGCAAATCTGTCCCATTGTACAAATTGCAAATTGGATTATCTGCCCATGCATATCTCACTGCAACGGGTTGCTGAATATCTTTGCTCCAGACCAGTACATCATTCCCGTCAATTTTTGCCTCTGCCCAGACGAATTTGCGATCTTGCCCTGCGATCTCAAAACCTTTGAGCACATCCCCCTTTGCCTTTAAGCCGCTATATGTGTGATCAAAGCTCAGACGAATTTTATTTTTTTCAATCGCCATAGACCGATAAATAGGACCAGAATGCGGTTGATCCATACCATAGACCATAGCTTCTGCACTCAGAGCCAAACGCAAACCAACATCCTGTTTATTACGCGGGTGAATATCGTCTGCCTCTCCGATATCAATCGCTACAGCCATACCGGTATTTGGCAATGAAAGTGCCATCAATTGCGCCTCGCGCAATTCAGCCCAGGCACTTTCCTCGGGATTTTCCTTTACCTGCCTGAAATTGGCAAGCTGTACAAAGAAAAACGGAAATGCGCCCTGCCCCCAACTCGAACGCCAGTTCTGAATCATCGCCGGAAACAACGCGCGATATTGATACGCACGGCCGGCATTTGATTCCCCCTGATACCAGATCGCACCGCGAATGCCATAAGAAACGAGAGGCGCGATCATCCCATTATAGAGAACAGACGGACGATGGGGATGATTTGGACCGCGCGGTGCTCGCGGGCGGCGTTGCCCCAAAGCGCGCAAGCTATCGGTATTTGCACGCCACTCTGCGAGTCTGGCCTGAAATCTCTTCTGAGCTTCCGGATAAGCTGCGATGTGTTCTGCCCAGCGTGTGCCCAGCGGCGCATACTCCGGTATAACTTGAAGCGCAGGCAATGACGTCCAGGCTTCAGCCGGTGTGCCCCCCCAGGATGTATTGATAAGACCAATGGGCACATTTAAAGTCTTGTGCAAACGGCGTCCAAAATAATAGGCCACCGCAGAAAAATTGCCGACACTACTCGTATCGCATACACTCCATGTGCCTTCAACATCTTGCGCGGGCATCTGCGCGGCACTGCGTTTGACCGTAAAAAGCCTGATATTGGGATAATCTGCCGCTTTGATTTCCTCCTCAGGATTTTGCGAACGCCTGACAGACCAGGCCATATTGGATTGTCCCGAGCAGACCCAGACCTCCCCGACCATCACATTGTTAAACCTGACGACATTCTTACCGCGCACGGTGAGTTGATACGGGCCTCCCGCTTCCATCTGACTCAGGTGAATCTGCCATGTACCCCCTGCATCTGCTGTAGTCGTCACGCGCTGGGTATCGAACTCAATAGTAATCTCTTCATTCGCACTGGCATTTCCCCACACGGATATTGCAATTTGCCGCTGCAACACCATATTATCTGAAAAAATCGCGGGCAGAGAAACATCTGCGAGAATGGGACATGGAAGCAATAACAGCAGGGCGACAATGGATTTGCGAACAGTAGAAGTCATGGTTTATCCTTTGTATAAGATTGGCAATAGTAGCGACAGCCCATGATATAGTGGGATTCCGCATCGCACAAGTCGGAATTGTTCCTTAGCCTTGCATTTTTCCCAATGGCGACTTATTTTGTCGAATGATTTGTTAAACAGGAGACATTGATGCCCATCTCTTTCCCACATCTTTTTTTTAAGTACACCTCAATATGTGTCATATTCCTGTGCTGTATAACAGGAACCTATGCGAAAGGCTATGCCCAGACCTCTGTCACCACACTCGAAGGCGAGCAACTCGACGATATCGCCTGGGAAGATGCCCGCGCATTTACAGTGGTCACGCGTTCTACGTTGAATCGCCTGAAAGCAACAGATGAGGGCGTACCGCCCAACCTCCAGACACTCTCGGATTCAGCTTTTGCTGCTTTTGAAAAAAAAGACAACTATCGCGCTTATCGCCTGTTTATACGCTTTATGGCAATGACGCGAGACAAGGGCTATGGCGAAGGTACAGAACTCGCAGCGAGCTACAATCTGGTATTAAATCGCACCATCACGAACACGGACGACACGCTTCAAGTGCAACTAAAACCCCTCTTCTCCCTGGGACAGCCGCTTTCAGGCGAATATACAGCGCGGCTATCGCTACGAGGAACGAAGGGTGTGGTTGACGAACGCACACTACCAATTTCGTCTGTCCGCGCTTTCGATTGCGCCTTATCAACAGAGGGTTTGCCCGAAGGACCTGCAGGTGTGCGCTATGAACTGCGCGATCCAGAGAACAAAGTTTTGCTGCGATTCACACGGGCTTTTTGGCACACAGACGCAATGTCTTCACGTCTGAAAATTTTGCAAACGCGGCTAAAAACCTTGCAGCGCGAGAATATTGCGTCCCGTGGTGCGACCCAGCGGGCAGCCGTTGAAACAATCGAATATATCGTCGTGCATCTCGAGGAAATGCACGCCAGATATGTGGGCGATCTCAGGCGAACAGCGCAACCTATGGTCATGAAATACCGCGGCGGTGGCAGAGGATTGACATGGCGCGGCCCGATTAACATACCGGCGGACATCGAACTCGCAGAAACCCTGTCTTCAGCACTCTTGGACGGAAAAGATCCCCTGAAGAAAAGCACTGGCGACTTTCACCTCGCGTATCAATCAGCCGTTGACAGCCAACTCGTACCCTACCGTATATTTGTGCCAGAGGGATATACGCCAGATCGATCATGGCCACTGATCATTGGCCTTCACGGTGCTTCTGGCAGCGAAAACACCTGGTTAGACCGGCGCAGAAGAGGCGAAACAGAGAACCTGTGCAAGCGCCTATCACAAGAACGCGGATATGTATTTGTTGCGCCGAGTGGACGCGGACCTTTTACAGGGTATCGAAGAATTGGCGGGCAAGATGTCATGGATGTATT
Source organism: Candidatus Latescibacterota bacterium (assembly GCA_021295695.1). Classification (GTDB taxonomy): domain Bacteria; phylum Latescibacterota; class UBA2968; order UBA2968; family UBA2968; genus VXRD01. Next base: position 1,410 of record JAGWBW010000131.1, on the reverse strand, counting down.
GGATCGCGTATTATCCCTCTACAATATCGATCCAGAGCGCGTGTACCTCACCGGGCATTCGATGGGTGGAGGCGGCACCTGGATTCTGGGATTGAGACATGCCGAAAAATTTGCCGCTATCGCGCCAATCGCGGCCAGCGGGCGGTGGGTAAGATCGAGACACGTCAAACCGCATGCGGATCTCCCCGTGCTATTTTCGCAAGGGGCAAAGGACATGGTCGCGCTGGCAGAACCCGCTCGACGCACAGCAAAACTGTTGGCAAAATATATGAAAAATTTCACCTATAACGAAACCCCCGACGATACGCACAACACGATATGGTACACAGCTCTGCCATCCATTTTCGATTTTTTTGACGCACATGGCGGCGTCTCGCAATGATCATATCCTGAAGAGAAAAGAATATGACCGCTGATTTTACAGGCCTCGGACGTCCCGTTATTGATTGCGACATTCACAATGCGTTTGCTTCATTGGAAACCCTTGTCCCATATCTGGAAGACCACTGGGTCGCGTATATCCGCGAATCCCATTTTCGAGGTCCCGGCGCGAATGATTATCCAGGTGGCGCGCCCACATCTGCGCGGCAAGGCACTCGGCCAGCAAATGGTCCTCCAGGTTCCGATCTGGAACTAACGCAAAAACAGGTACTCGATCCCTGGGATGTAGAAGTGGGAATTTTGACGTGTGGCTACTGGGTGCAAAGCGTACACAACGAAGACCTCGCAGCATCGCTTGCAACAGCGGTCAACCAGTGGCAAATCGATCACTGGCTGGAGAAAGACGCGCGTCTCCGTGCCTCACTGGTCGTCCCCAGCCAGAATCCCATCCTCGCCGCGCGAGAAATTGAACGCTTTGGCGATCATCCTGGCTTCGTACAAGTGATACTCCCGGTCCGATCCTATTCTCTATATGGAAAAAGCGAATACAATCCGATGTACGCGGCCGCAGTCAAGCACGA
>JAGWBW010000131.1:0-343 GCA_021295695.1 Candidatus Latescibacterota bacterium | reverse complement strand
GAAGGTGCGTTTGCGCGATTTCCCGAATTGCGGGTGGTCTTAATCGAAAGTGGATTTGTATGGATGCCCGCCTGGATGTGGCGCATGGACAAAGAGTGGAAAGGCCTGCGCCGAGACACCCCCTGGGTTGTGCGACCGCCATCGGACTATGTGCGAGAACACATTCGAATGACACTACAACCAATGGACGCACCCATAAATTCCGAACATCTATTGCAAATGATTGGACAACTGGACTCAGACGAGATACTGATGTTTTCGACCGATTATCCACACTGGCATTTTGACGGACCGGATGATGCCATTCCAAAAGGGCTATCCGATTCGCTATTGGAAAAAATTT
>JAGWBW010000130.1:20532-26706 GCA_021295695.1 Candidatus Latescibacterota bacterium | reverse complement strand
CGTTATGCCAGCGCATACCGTCCCTTCGAGGGCGAAAACGCGATTAACGCACTCCTCGACACCCCAAACTTCGACCGGGTTGCCGAGGAAGGTGTGCTCTTCCGAAACGCCTTTGTCCCTGCGCCCAGTTGCACGCCCTGCCGGAGCTCTATCCTCTCGGGGCAGTACTTCTGGCAGACGGGCCTCGGCGCCATTCTACAGGGTGCTGTATGGGACGAGACCATTCCGACCTATCCCCTCATTCTCGAGGAGAATGGCTACCACATCGGGTACACGTACAAGGTCTGGTCTCCGGGAAGGACTATGAATGCCCCCTACGGCGCAGAGCGCACACGGTACGAGCCGGCTGGCAGGCTGTTCAACCGTTTCTCCCACATCGTGACCGAACGGGCTTCAGAACTCGGGATCAACGAGGCCAAAGAGATACTCCTGGAGGAGACGCGGCAGAACTTCGACGCCTTCCTGGAGTCGAGACCCGAGGGAAAGCCCTTTTGTTACTGGTGGGGTCCAACCAATACTCACCGGACCTGGGAACGCGGCTCTGGCAAGGCTCTATGGGGGCTGGAACCCGACGACCTGAAAGGTCGCCTTCCGAACTTCCTCCCCGACGTCCACGACATCCGTGAAGACGTGAACGACTACCTTGGTGAGTGTCTGGCGGTAGATGCTGGTCTGGGCGTCCTGGTCGAGCGCCTCGAGGCCATCGGCGAGCTGGACAATACGCTCATCGTCGTCAGCGGCGACCACGGCATTCCGGGATTCCCGCGCGCCAAGTGCAACCTTTACAACATCGGCTGCGAGGTAGCGCTGGCCGCCCGGTGGCCAGGACGCATCCCTTCCGCTCGCATCGTCGATGACTTCGTCAACCTGATGGATCTGGCGCCCACTTTCCTCGACGCCGCGAGCGTTGACATCCCAGACAGCATGACGGCTCGCAGCCTTCTACCTGTGCTCGAAAGCGACAGGAGTGGACAGGTAGAAGCAGAGCGCACGGCCGTCGTTACGGGCCGAGAGCGCCACAATGTCATGGCAAGAGATGGCATGCCCTATCCGATGCGTGCGATCCGCACCAGAGACTTTCTCTACATCCACAATTTCGAGCCCGACCGTTGGCCCGTGGGAGACCCGAGAGGACTCGACGACCCCAATGCGGAGGCGCCGTCCTGGGACAGTCTCATGGCCAGCTCGCGCCCGGCGTATTCCGACATGGATGGGGGGCCAACCAAGGCCTGGATGATTCACCACCGCGCCGACGAAGATGTACAGCCCCTCTTTGAGATCGGCTTCGGTAAGCGTCCTCGTGAGGAACTCTACGACCTTCGGGTTGATCCCCACTACATGAACAATGTCGCCACAAACCCGGACTACGAGCAGGCCCGCAAAGACCTGGCGAACGAACTCATGGGTCTCCTGCGGGAGAACGACGATCCCCGCCTGGTAGAGTCTCCATGTCGCTTCGAGCAGGTCCCCTACGCGGGTCCGCTGGAGGGCGACGAACTCCAGGAAGAAATCGAGCGGCTAACAAACCTGGGCTTGTCGGCACTGATCCCGAAGGTTAAGGGGGAGATGACCCGCAGTGCCAACGATGGCTCAAACGAAAGGAGAGCAAACAATGGCTCAGATGACAGAACCGTCTATTGATTTGGACTGGCATGCGCTTTCAGAACAAGAAATCAGGCAGTTTGATGAGCAAGGCTATCTCATTGTGCGCAACGTGCTCGATAGTGAAATGATTGATCGGATCGTTGAGGCTGCTGATCGGTTGATTGCGAGTGATGATCAAGACATGCGCACGGGACGACTGGGCTTTAAGAATTGTATTGTGAAAGATGATGCATTTATCCCACTTCTGACACATTCCAAATCGCTGTCGGTTGTGGTACAGCTTTTGGGTGCGCATATCCAACTGATGGTCTCACAACTTGCTTACAGAAACTCGTCTGATCCCTCGAAGAAAATTCGGCGAGTCGGATGGCATCGCGATTATGGTGCAGCGACAAAAGTATTGGGAGATCATGTGCCCCGTGTTTTGTTAAAGTGCGCGTTTTATCTCAACGATTTGACCAAACCAAACTCGGGTGTGACGCTGGTTGCGCCTGGCTCCAATCGCCACAGCAACCCCATTGAAGTTCCTGAAGGAGAGCTTGGACCAAAAGGTTATGTTGAGGCTTCTTTAAAAACTGGCGATTGTCTGTTCTTTGAAAATCGAACCGGGCATGCGGCAGGTATCAACACATCGGGTAATGTCCGGAAGGCGATCATGATTGGTTATGGATATCGTTGGGTTATGCCGCTGGATTATCGAAGCCAGGAGCCTGCATTTATGGATAAGCTGGATGAGTTGGGTCGGTATTTGGTTGGTGAAAGATATCCAAAGATCGTGGGATACAAAGCCGGTGGTGGAGATAGCCCGCTTACGCCGTGGTGTGAACAGAACGGAGCACCGGAGATCAGGCCGGTTGTCTAAAAAAGAGAGGGAATAGTAAAGACAGCCTGGAACCAAAATAGGTCTTAGCGAGTCACACCAAATTTGCAAAGGAGAAGGCAATGGATAGAATTAGAATAATGGCATCGCTGGTTATTCTCGCGACTTTTACGGTTTCCGTAGCGTTTGCTGCCGATTCTGAGAAGGATGCTGGTATGAACTACGACATGTTCAATATCGAAGAGATTCTTGACGAAAGCACGCTGGATATAAAGACGTTGAAGGACTGGCATGTGGACGAGGTGACAGGCACGACGCGACAGAAGCTCATCGAAATCAACGTCGCCGATTGGTGGCCGGGACAAGATTATCGAATCCCGGTGCGGCTAATCGTGCCGCTCGAAGGCAAAGCGAAGGGCTTTAGCATTACCGGAGCCAATCCCTATGAAGGGCTGATGGAAGACTCGCGCCCAACCGCCTTTCAAGCCAAGCTGCTGGCGGGTGGCGTTGGCATCGTCAAGACGCACGTCAAGGCGTTCAGGCAGATTCCGGGCAAACGGGGCTTGGATCAAAAAATGGGGCGCCAGTTTATGAAAGACCTGAATCCCCGCTACACGACTCTCTGGATCTGGTCGATGACCTTAATGCGGGCAACCACTGCGGCGTATGCGGAGACCGATCATTTCGAGAAAGGCAAAGTGGCCGGCTCGGGCAGCTCCAAGAACGGCATGTCGCCCGCGGTCGCCTTGATCAATGACGAACGTTTCACCGCGACCTGCTCCAACCATGCGCCTGCTTACTTTTCGCCGACTCGAAGTGCCGACAGGGAAGAAGTCGCCAAAGCTGAAGAGGCAAACAAAGCATTCTTTGAAGCCGTCAAGGCCGGCGACATCGATCTAGATCCACAACGCGGGAAATTTTATCAGCGCGTTATGGTGGGATCTGGGGGCGGCATGCGTCAAATGGCGCTGAAAGCGGGAAAATCCATGGACGAAATGCAGGCCTTTGCGGATCGTTTATGGTCTAGCGCGTGCGTTACGGAGAATTGGGATCGGTTGATGGAGCGCGGCGTCGATATGCTTTTTCAGCCGGGAACACATGACTACGTTGCATTTGACATTCTTTGGGGCGCGCAAAATCATCCTCAGTTGCCAGTCTATTACGAACCCAGTGGCGGGCACTCACAAACGCCGCATGTCGCTACGGCAAAGGACGAACAGAATAAAGACGCCTTCCTCTGGCATCACTTCTTTGGTGGCGAGCCCTTGCTACAGCCTCCGAAGTCAAATTATAAAATCTCCAGGGACAAACTAAGTGTCAGCGTGAGTTTTAATCAAGGACCTCAGCCGAAAAGTGGACGCATATGGTGGATCTACGACCGCGCTCCGGCAGGTTCCGCCCCATTCTTGCACGAGCAAATCCCCGCAGACCAATGGATGGATATGGAACGCGATGCAAAGACTGGTGCCTGGACTGCAACCATACCGTTAAAGGATGGCTTTTCCCAGATCGATTTCTTCAGCAATCATGGACGAGAGGTTAACGGCTACAAGCAGTATATTTCAAGCCCCTATACCCAGGTGAAACGCTGAGCTGATGGATTTGCGACCCAATTTGGCATAGGATTTTCATAATAGCTCTATTCGCCAGCACGATCCTGAGGGTTCATTACCATCCATAAACGCAGCACATTTTCCATTAATTCTGGGCCACCTGTTATAGCTTCATAATGTTCACTTTGGTTTGATGCTTTTGGTAGAGGTGATTGATCACTCAAAAAAGTTTCTACCGATAAATCCATATACGTTTTTGCTTTGCTTAAAAAACGTTCTTCCCCTGTTAATTCATACGCACTCATCATCATATTAAATATGCTGGAATAATTGCTGGGATAAAGTACTGCTGACGGCGGAGGATCTTCTTTGTAATAGGCATTCACCGATTTCATAAAAAGGATGCTATAGCCTTCAATACCTGTTAGTTTATACCGCGCATAACATTTGTTTGCCTGCCCGGTACTTCCCGATCCCACCCCATAACCAGCCGACCACATTTCAGTCCAGGCATCCGTTCCAGTACTTGACCTACGAAAATTCCCCGGTACAAGGGTCATAAGATTGGCAGATTCAAGAAATCCTTTTCCGCCTTTTGACGGATCGTGATCAAAACTTAAATACAAAGAATCTGTTCCTTCCGACAATTTCTTCATCCTATTTGCAAGGTCTGCGGGCATAAAATCCTTTGCGCGATAAAGATTGGATGCCAGATTCATACTTTGTTTCAAAGAATATTGCTCAGGAAAATCTGATGCATATAAGATCGCACCTTTATCGGTCGTATTTCGCTCATAATAATTCAATACGGTTTCAATGGCGGTTAAAAAAACTTCTTTGCCAGTTTCCCGATATGCTTTTGTCCAAACATAGATATAATTGCCGCCATGTGCGGGAAAAGCTCTTCCTTTTCCAGGACTATGCGTGTCATAACTGGCATGTCGGCTAAACTCACCCGCTTCTGGTCCTTCGTGCGCATAAATCTGGTGTTCCCATAATCCCAGTGCAAACTTTTCAGCAGCTTCCGGATTAAATTCCCACACCTTGTCCCAATAATTGAAAATTTTGTACTCGTGTATCAAAGATCGAGTACCCATTTTAATAGGCGCCTCTGTAAAAAAATCCCAACCGATGTGTTCTCCCCAGGCCATAAATCCTGTTTCAGGACTTTGGCAGTTGGCAAAAAACCATTTGATTGCTTTATCCGCTTCCCGTGCATACTTGTCATCTCCGGTGATTTCTGTCAAATGATAAAGTATGCTGTATAAACCATTATCTTTTGACGTATTTGAACCACGCCAAGTGCGATCACCATTTCGGATACCTTTGGGTGCATCGGGAGGATTTTCGCGATATACATTTCCGGTTTCCCGGTTAAGCGTTGTGGCAAAAAGGGGCGAATGTTCTTTTCCGTAACGGTCGCGCCCGTGGGTAATCATATAATCGGCATAAGCCTTTACTATGAGAAAGTATTTAGCACCTTCCGATTTTGACAAATCAATCGTGCTCAAATCTTTGGCCGGCAGCTCGGTGGGGCTTTGGGCCGCGACGTTGCCCGCGGTCAAAGCCAATAGCAATGCAATGGTCAGAGCCCTGCCTATCTTCGCATCTTTGAATGGTCTTGCTTTCATTTTTCTTTCTCCTCAATGTATTTGAAATCACCAAAACTACTGCTGGTGTCCAAGGGCAGGATCCGGATGCATACTACAAAAAGGGACGGACATGAAGCAAGCGAATTTGTTCAGGGTGATTTCCGAGCACGGCGCGTTCGCCGCCAATTCCACGGATACCACGAGGCGCATAACGCCCGTATTGGAATCCTCGCTCGACATCGCCATTGATAATCAATTTCTGATTTGTTATCATGTAACAGAGTCAATTCAGATGAATTGGGTCGGTATTTGGTTGGTGAAAGATATCCAAATATCGTGGGATACAAAGCCGGTGGCGGAGATAGCCCGCTTACGCCGTGGTGTGAACAGAACGGAGCGCCGGAGATCAGGCCGGTTGTCTAAAAAAGATAGGAAATGGAACAGAGAAAATAGAAGCGAACCATGGTCTGGTTACCCGGCCATATAGATTACGGAGGATAACAATGAATCATCCGCGCAACATTTTATACATCTTCACCGACGATCAGAGCTTTCGGTCTGTGAGTTGCTATCCCGAGGCGCATTCGTGGATCAGTACGCCAAA
>JAGWBW010000130.1:8006-20374 GCA_021295695.1 Candidatus Latescibacterota bacterium | reverse complement strand
GAGAACGGTTGGTACACAGGCATCGTCGGCAAATGGCACACAGGTCCCGATCATGGTCACGGTCGGTACTGGGATTTTTCTGCCATCTGGGACCACAGCCAACCCGAGAAATACGGTCCCTATTATGTCAATCAGAATATGAGTATCAACGGGGGACCGCCGGAACCGGTTGGCGGCTATTCTACCGATAACTACACGGAGTATGCACTTGAATTTCTCCGTGGACGGGCAGAGGAACCGGATAAGCCCTGGCACCTCTGGCTGTGCTATGACGCAGTACACGGACCCTGGGCAGTGGCTGACCGCCATCTCCAGGATTATCCAGATGTTCCCCAGGTCCCCACGCCAGAAGACATCTATCCGCCGCGTCCGACCAAGGCGACACATATGCGGGACTATGGTGTTTGGCGTGAAGGAGATCAGGGCCAACCAGTAGGCATCCGGGATGGACGGACCCTCACCAATTGGGAACAACAATACAACCGGGGCGTACTCGCCCTGGATGAAGGGGTTGGTAGGGTAATCGGCGCCCTGGAGGAGATGGGGCAGTTGGATGATACCCTGGTCGTCTTTACGTCGGACCAGGGATTTGCCTGGGGACAGCACGGCTTCCGACTCAAAGTGGCGCCCTATGATGCCAATATCAAAGCACCGATGATCATGCGAATGCCGGGACAAATTCCCGCAGGCACAGTATGCGATGCGCCTATCGGCGGCCAGGATATCCCGCCTACCTTTCTCTCGTTGATCGGCATGGAACAACCCTGGAAGATGCACGGGGAGGACCTGACACCATTGCTCTTTGACCCCAACGCCGAATGGGATCGCCCGGTCATTATTTTGGAGAAGATACCGATGTCGGCTGTGGTGAGCCAATAGGCAATCCCCCTATCCCCTGGTGGGTGTCTCTGTGCACGGGAAAGTACAAATATATCCGCTGGCTCGTCCCCGGGGAGATCGAAGAGATGTACGATCTCGAGAATGACCCCGAGGAACTGGAAAACCTCGCTTTGGAATCTGATTACCACGAGTTGCTCGCCCAATTTCGGCAAGGGACCATTGATGAGCTTCGACGCACAGATGCGGGAATGGTCGATAACCTGCCACCTGTCAAGGTGATGACCAGAGAGCAGCTTCTCGGCGGGACTGACAGGGTATGATGGTTTTGAATTGGGACATTACATCGGAGTTTGTTTACGAAAAACGGGGCACCGAATGTGACGCCATCGTTTATGCTGTTTGTTGTCAAACAAAGGGAGATTCTCCATGACACCCGAAGAAAAATTCATATTTGACCTGCAAGGATACATCGTTGTCAAAAATGTACTCTCTCAAGCCGAAGTAGATGAACTCAATGCAATTGCCGATCAAAAAATGGCTGACCAGGAGGAAATGAGTAACGGACTCAAGATTCCCCGCAGAGTCTCGCTCTGGGGCAAACCCTTCCAAAATCTGTTTGACCACCCCAACATGATTCCTTACCTCAGCGAACTCCTCGGTCCCCAATTTCGTGCCGACCACGACTACGGCATCTTTATGCGTCAAGGTGGGCGCAAAGGTGGCCTCCATGGTGGAGACCATCGCGCAGGCACGCACTATTACAAATGTCGCGACGGCGTCATGCGCAATGGCTTGACCGTAGTCGTTTACTTCCTTGCACCCGCCCCCCCAGGTTCTGGCGGATTCTGCTGCGTACCCGGTTCACACAAATCCAATTTTGCCCTCAACGTCCCCGAAGAGGTTCGCTCCTTTAAGTGCATTCCTCACTACCTCGCCAATCCAAGTGCAGAAACAGGCGACGCCCTCATCTTCACAGAAGCGACGATGCACGGCACCTTGCCCTGGACTGCTGAAAACGAACGCAGAACCCTACTCTACAAATTCACCCCGGGCCACGTTTCCTACGCGTCAACATACTACAATCACGACGACTACGAAGACCTGACCGAGCAACAAAAACGCGTTCTCACGCCCCCATCCGTCCGCCGTCCTAACGTAGTGGAAACGGCGTAAGGATGGGTTTTCCCAGATCGATTTCTTCAGCAATTATAAATTGCCGATTGACGGAGATGCCACTCACGTAGGATTTTCAGCAGCTCTGTTTTGGTGGGGTCGTATTCCGGCTGTGTCCAGAGATTGTGAATTTCGGACGGATCCGCATTCAGGTTGTAAAGCTCTCCGAAATCAGAATGGTCGAGATAATGCACCAACTTCCAGTCTTGGGTGCGAACCATGTTGAGATACGCATTGCTTCCCCGACCGGCCAGCTCCGCGAATACGGCATCACGTCCGTCAGATTCGCCCAGAGCAACGGGCAGAGCCGATTGGGCACCTGAATGGTCGGGTTGATCAACCCCTGCAAGCTCAAATAGCAAGGGAACCAGATCCATGTGCTGAATGAGAGCGTTTGTACGCTTTCCCTCGGGCAGCTTGCCGGGTGCCCACACGATTGCCGGGACTCGGGTGACGGCATCGTACATCGTCCACTTCTGGGTATGACCGTGATCGCCTAAGCAATCACCATGATCGGACATGAATACGACAATGGCGTCTTCGAGATATCCATTATTCTCAAGAGAGGAAAGGATTTGGCCGACCTGCTCGTCGATGAGGGTGACGTTGGCAGCATAATGCTTCCAGAGTCTGAGCAGCTGTGCTTCCGACGGTCTTTCATGCCACTTCACGGCGTCGGGATGTCCCTTCATCATAGCGCTGCGATACGCTTCATGATAAGGCGGTTGAGCGGCAAGCTCTTCGTCGGTGACGAGAGAAACCGGGATGTCAGTGTTTTCGTAAAGGTCCAGGAAACGTCTGGGAGGGTCGTAAGGTGGGTGCGGGCCAGGAAATCCGATCTGCAGGAAGAGAGGCGTGTCCGCTTCGCGTGTTTCAACAGCCCATTGTGCCATTGTGCCTACAAATGTATCCGGATGGAATTTTTCTTCCAACGGCCATTCGAATGCACCTAACCCAGTTGACCAATTCGGATCCTCTATACGGTAAGTTTCTCGGGATGGCTTCCGGACGCCGCAGTTGAGCATGAATTTATCCCATTCGTCCAGGAAGCCTCCGTGAGGATGGCCGTAGGGTAGCGCTCGATCCTTGTTCTCTACGATGTATCGCTGGTCGAAGCCAAAAGCCCCGTCGATTGGGTTCGTGTGCATTTTGCCGACGTTGATGGTGTGGTACCCGGCCTTCTGAAAATCCTCTACCCAGCACTGCTGCCAGGGCGAGCTATTTGTGTAGCTGCGGACAGTGTGTGGGTATTCCATACTGAAGAGACTGGCTCGTGAGGGCACGCAAACAGCACCAGTACAGTGACACTGGTCAAAACTGACACCCTCACTGACAAGCCGATCCAGGTGCGGAGTTTGCATGAACGAAGCGCCGAGACCCGCGATGGTGTCGTAACGCTGCTGATCTGTGATAATGAAAATGATGTTGGGTAAACTCATTCAAACTCCTGTCGGTCAGACCTTCTGATGCATCAAATGGTTATACTTCAAAAAATCCTTCGTTTACCACTTAAATACAACGCCCGAGTAGTCCGGGTTTCCCTTGTTAAGCTGCTCGTAAATTTCTTTGCAGTCCTTGGGATCGGCAACATGGCTGATCAAAGGTTCGATTTTTAATTTTCCTTTTTTGACCAGGTCAAAGTAATCCATGATGTTTTTTTCAATGGATATTTTATAGTCATTCTTCGGAGAAATTTTATCGGGATATTTCCATTCGTGAGCCCCTTTGAAAGTAACGCAGCCTTGTTCCCAGAGGTGAATTTTTCGAAGAAATTCTACAGTGTCTCCTTTGAACTCTCCTCTTGGAGTTCCTACTAAAATAACCTCTCCTTTTTTCCCTGCGCAATCTGCAGCAACGGAGGATTGGTCGGGAATTCCACTGGCTTCAACCACAGTGGAACACATGGCACCACCGGTGATTTCCTTAATTCTGTCCGTTACATTTTCATTCAGAGCATTGATAGTGAAATCAATTCCGCACTCGTTAGCCAGTTTCAAACGACTGTCCATCACGTCAATACCAATGACCTTGCAGCCGCTATTAACAAAAAGTTGAGCAGCAATATTACCCACCAGTCCCTGTCCGATGACTGCTACGAAATCTCCAAGAATCGCCTCGGAAGCTCGAAGCGGTGTGAATGAAACCTGGGCCATTCTGGCAACCACAGCCAACTTTGGGTCGATGCCATCGGGTACTTTAACTATCATTCTGTTCCCCTTGATATAGCTGCCGTGGTTGCCGTAAGTAAATACCATATCTCCTTCTTTAATGTCTTCGAATCCTCCACCGACTGAAACTACCTTACCTACTGCTCCGTACCCGGGGCTGATGGGGTGCTTTGCCCAGGACTCGGTGCCTCTGAAAAGAGCACACTCAGTGCCGGCACTGACAACGCTGTATTCGTTTTTTAAAAATATGTCGTTCGGTTTACTCGCTTGAGTATCCATTTCGTGTTCTTGAAATTCGACCTGGTTGGCACCAGGAAATACGACTTTATTGATTTTCATTTTTTAGCTCCTTTTACGTTGTGTGTAGTATATATTAAATCGATTCTAAGATGATTAAAATGATCAAAAGTATTTTTATTGGTCTAAAAATGCTTGTTTAAAGCTTCAAAGTAACTTCCCGGTCATCGGAAAGCTTGATTATCGCAGCTTTCTTTTTACCAATGGTGCGCATTGCCATGTGCTGTTTGAAACTGCATCAGCGCCAAACATCCTCTGTGGGGAGTGGGCCCAAACGATCGTTGAGTTGATGAAGCAATTGTGTTGCTGTGGCGTTGTGCTCCGGGTCATTGGCCAGATTGTGATGGTTGTCCGGGTCTTTTTGTACATCAAAGAGGTCAACGCAGATGTCGCCGTATTGAATGAGTTTCCATTCATCGGTGAGCACCATGCGATGTGGGCGCGGGCCAAAGACTTCGACGTTGCGTGTCATGGGATAGCTTTCGGAATAGACCGCATCTTTGCCCACGTAATTCTGGTTGCAGATATCAGACCAGAGCGAACGGCCAGAAAGCTCGGGCGGTTCGGTGCCTGCGAGAGGTCGATGAGTTCGACAAGCCCAGTGTGGTGTTGTCCTGCTGAGATGGTGTCGGGTTTGTGCATCACGAGGGGCACGCGTACGGATTCTTCGTAGAATTGCGTTTTGCCCATAAGGCCGTGGTTAAAGCCCATATCGCCATGGTCGGAAAGATAAATCACAAGTGTGTTGTCACGCTTACCAGATTCGTCGAGCAAACGCAGGGCTTCGCCGACACACCAATCGGTGTAGTTTGCAAAGGCGTAATAATATCGGGTCCATTCTCGGCGTCGCTCTTCGTCGAGATTACGTATGGCTTTGTGCCAGACGGGGTGCTGCAACATGGATTCTAAAGGCGGGTCAGGCAGGGGGATGTCGCCGAGGAATGGTTCTAAACATTCGGGTGTTGGCAATGAGGGACCGTGGGGGCTTTGAAAACTGACAAATGTAAAAAATGGATTTTCACGCTCCTGTGCGAGATATTCTTCCCAGGCGTTTAGAACCATATATTCTTGATGGTCTTCGTGCGGCAATGTGCCCCAGTTACCCTGAACGCCTGTTTCCGAGGGCGTGATGAGTGGGCGTTGGAGTGCGTGTTGGATCAGTTCGAGGTGGATGACCTGCCAGGGATCGTCGGGGTGACCTTCTACGGGTGGACAGCCACGCTCGTTGCGGAGGTAATGCCAAAATTCTTCGTAGTCGATGCGGTCGGTAAAGCCATGATGGCGTTCCTTGCCTAATGAGGATTCTGTGTCGGGGATAAAGTGCATTTTGCCCAATGCTGCCGTGTCATACCCCGCTTTGCCAAGGTGGTGGGCCATGGTATAGAGTTCTGGCATTGGGGTGTCGTTTTGCAGCACGCCGCATTGGAATGAGTATTGGCCGGTGACCAGCGATTGGCGACACGGTACACAGATTGGATTTTGTGAATAGGCGCGGTCAAAGCAAATGCCTTCAGCCGCCAGGCGGTCAATGTTTGGTGTAAGGGCAATTTCAGAACCATAACAGCCCGTTGCCCAGGTGGCATGGGTGTCGGACATGATGACGAGGATGTTGGGACGATTACTGGACATAGATTGCTCCCTGATTGTTATTTTGCGTACCGACTCGATGACCAGGGGCATTTGCGAGCACGCGCGATACGGTTGCGGTACTCACACCAACGTCCTGGGCGATGTCAGAAAGCGTAGCCTGTCGTCGAGAATTCATCAACTTTTCCTTCTGTACAAGTTGTTAATGAATTGCTTTGTGCATGGCATCGATCAGATCTTGCGTTAATTGATCAATGTCATTCTCCTTTAATCTAATTTCGTAGATTTTACTGTTAATATCTCGTACATAAGAAGTAAATTCTGTTTTTTCTTTTTTCGTGTACGGATCTATAAAACCTTTATTCCCTCCGTGTTGTCCATTTTCGTCGGGATTGTCGTATATTGTCATGCAAGCTGTTAAGCCAACAACAGATGGTAAAGCAGCTGCTTTCTCTACAGCGGCATAGTACACCTTTCCTCTGTCTTCATGTGTGTTATAAGGTCCATAAACGTTGTTTTCTGTGGGTTTGTTGTTCTTTTTGTAAACTTTACCCATAGCCATGTCGCTTATAAAGATTGGCTTTCCGGTAAGCTCATAGATTCTTTCTGTAGGCAAAACGCCTCTCGCCTTGTTATACTCACCTTTTTTGTAAGACAATATGTGCAGGTGTTGCGGACTTAAGACATCTACATATGGCGCAATTGCAGCATACATATCTAAATTGAAGTTATACGGCTTAAAGAAGTAGCCTAGTATTAGTTTATTTGGCGCATATTGCCTTGCGTATTTAAATGCTACTTTATGCACTTGGGTAATTAATAGGCAGGTAATTTTATTAAAATCGCGCTTTTTGAAATCGTCTTCGCCAACTACTTCATCTGGTTTCGGATCGTACGATTCATTGTAACGGATACTTGTGTCGCTCTTAATCTCATTAAAGGACTTGAATGTTGTACCATATACCTGATTGAACTCCGAAATGTTACCGTACTGTTTTATGTATACTTCATCGACTATAGCAACTTTAGCAGGTGTGTTTTCACTGCTTGCCATAAAATGATTAATCCACTTGTGCATTAACTGAAACGGATTCCAGCCGTAGCTTAACCCCAGAACATGAGGATCTTGTTCTGCGCCTCGTGCAGATCTTTTCATGACCCTCTCTACATGCATATCAAATTCTTTCGAAAACGGATCGTCTCTGTGGTAATTCTCATTTTTATAGGTCGAGCTATGTGGGGTTAACCCAGTGCCTTGTGCATAGGAGAAGCCTCTTTCCAAGGCCGATTTTTTTTGCGCCATACCGCCCAGGGCAGCACAGCAATTTACACCCATATCAGAGAGCATATCGAATGCATGATTGGCACAAGCATGCTCATCGCCGTTACTTACCAGATCTACGGTGTTTCCAAAAAAGCGGGTATGATCTAAACCAACCGGGAAGAATGCATATCCGTTGGGATCGATAAACCAGTGTTTGCCATCAATTTGTTCGACATAAATATGTCCGGTTGCTTCACCCTTTATTCCGGTAAAGTCGCTGTACAGTGGTTTCTCTTGACTTTTAACTGATAAAGGTGCTGCAAATATAAAAGCTAAAAGACATGCAATTCGAATATTATCTGTCATTTTGTAGTGCTTTCTTATTTAATGTAATTAGTGATAATCAACTGTGCGTTAATTGATCAATATCATTCTTCTTAAAGCTAATGATATCCTCGCCGAATCCCTTCTCCATCCAGCCCTCATTGACCTCGTTGAACAGAATTTTACCCTCATCCACATGGTTCATGCCGGTCGTGATGAACTGCTTCCCCGTGTGGTCGGCGAACCACCAGATTCCGTCTTCCTTTACTAGATGGATGAAATCGGGATTGCCGATGACTTCGCGCTGGGCGAAGACAGTTGATGTGCTCAGTGCGATGGTTGCCAACATGGCAATGGTCATCTTCACATCTATTCTCCTGTTAAGGATTTCCTCAGAAGCCGCAAAAATCGGACGAGACGGCCTGCAATTCGTCTTGGGCGATGCCCGCGTCGCGAGCCACAGCCCACAGCGAGGAGATGCTTGTTCCGGGTATTTCGAGGTGCGACTTACTTCACCGGTGGCGGATCTTCCAGCAGTTGCTGTAATTCATAGTAGGCTTGTTTCGGTCGAAGGTTCCGGTCCCAGAGCCCGATCTTTACGACGTTCCTCCTCGCATAATGCCGGACGTCTTTGATGTCCCACAAATTCCATGTCACCACGCCGCTGTGCCGGTTTTCCAGAAGCGCCTTGAATATCCCTGCATAAACTGCGGCATGCTCATCGACATTCCCTTCATCTTCCGGCCTGACGTGAAGATTGTTTTCGGTGACATGAAACTCAAGGTCGTGCTCATGCGCCCAGGCGATCAGGTCGGACAGATCCTGGGTATTGATGGCGCCGGTTTCCCACTGACTGGGATCGTCTCTGATCAACTTGATGTGTGCCTGCCAACCGACACCATCCACCCGGCAGCCGATGGAACGCAGGTAGAGAACCGTATCTTTCACTTTGTTCCACGCGGGTTCTTCCATGCCGATGTGCTGGTTGATGACCAGCTTGATGTCCGGGGCATGTTCCGTCGCGATGCGGAAGGCCTGGATAATATATTTGGGGATCTGTCCATCCAGATGCTTGAACTCTGCCGGGGTCTTTTCATACCCAATCTTTTCCCAGGGCATCTCCCAATTTGCGCCGGGTTCGGCTTTCTTCCATGTGCCGTTCGGGTTCACCGTCTCGTTCACGACGTCCATCCACAGGATGTTTTCGTGACCATTATAACGCTTGCACAAGGCGGTCATGAACTCTTCCAGGTTCTGTTCCAGTTCTTCAGCGGTTCGGTCGTCGGCCTTGGTCCACGGTGAGCACTGCGGAGAAATAGGCCCGTGCATCCTGATCACCTGGTTGTGTTGTTCCGCAAATTCAACCCAGCGATCCGGTCTTTCCCATCGCCACTGCCCAGGTTCAGGGTGGATGTAGGTCTGCTTGAAATCATTGGCAGGCGTGATGTAACTGAACTCCTGAGCCAGGATCTGTCCCTGGGGCCCCCGGGGCGACATGGAGGTTGCCCCGATATACACATTGCCTTTCGGAAATCTCTCTGCGACGATGTCACGCAACCGCCTGTCCGAGCGCGCTTCGGGAGCTTCTGCCACCTCGGGCGCATCCACACGATCAGGAGTGACTTGGGCAATGTGACGGTTCAGCTCGATCACCGTTTCGCTCAGGCCCGGTCGCGGCGTCAGCCCATCACCGAAAAACCCTTGCTTGAGTCCCCCTCTATTGAAGGCGGGCGTCGAGTCGACGGGATTGCACCAGAAGGCCCCGATGATGTAGGGCGTCTCCAGTGCGGCGCGGATGTATTCCGCGTAACGCTCTCCGGCTATCCGGGCGTTGTCCTGGAGCTTCCAGCCGCGGATCGACTTGTCACCATCCTTAAATCGAATCGCGAAGTCACAGATCAAAATGGGTTTTCCGGTCAGCTCGTGAATCTCTTCATACTTCGCCTTGGGAAACCCGGGCTGAAAAGGCGGCTGAATGGCAATGGCGTCAACCCATGGCACTATTTCCTCCAGCACTTCGGGGACGAGCGTATTGAAGGCGAAGCGATCTCCAAAGATAAGATGATCCGGATCGTGTTTCCGGTTCGCCTCGCCCATGACGCGAAAATACTCGCGTGCAATGGTCCGAAGAAAGCCAAGATCCCGTGCTTGCGCGTCATCGCCCTGCCAGGTCTTTAAAAACTCAGCATAGACCTTATGTCCGGGAGCATCGGCAGGCAGCTCCCGGATGAAGTCCACCCAGTTCTTACCGACGGAATTCTTCAGCGGCCAGGCCCCGAGATCGGTCCAGTAGTAGCCGATCAGGTTTGGGTTGTCGCGGTTCTGGAGACAGGACTGCTTGACCTGCGCTGTCAGTTTCTGCTGCTCCCGAGGATCAAAGATGTCAATGAAGCGGAAACTCCCCCCATTGGCGCGATACATCGAGATGGGGACGTAGTTACGACCTTCCACGTAGGGCATATCGCTCTTCAGTTCATTCGGGCACCCATACCCGTAGGCATTGAACCCGAGATTCTTGCAGGCCCTCGAGGCCGCGCTGTAGTCGGTCCGTAGGCTTCGGTTGGTCATATGGGTAATCCCGTGGGCGAAGAATGGTTTTCCCTCAGGGGTGACCAGCCAGGTGCGGCCTTCGATCTCGGCCAGCCCAATGGCGGATTGTTCCTGTGCTGCGGATGCAAAAGACGTAGCGAATATCAGAGTGAGCGTCCAGATGCCCGCAGCAAATTGGTGATAGGTTAGATGTTCCATGTGACGTAAACTCCTTTCAAGCTGCGAAGTAACAAAGATCTGTCGTTCTGTTCATTGAGCGATGCGCCTTAAAATCAAACGGCCATCGCTTCCTCTTTGACATCTTTAAGCCCTTCAAACTCGCGCCAGATATCAACCATCGCATCCGTACTGTTTTCCGTTGCATCTACATGCCTGGGCCTGAAAATCACAGCATAACGAATATCGGGCGAATTGTTTGGAGCACCATCGTGATACATCTGATGGTGACAGATAATCGCATCACCAGCTTGCCCTGTAAACTGAACGGGGCCATGGGGCAACTCAACATCAGGCAAACGACGGTTGGCCTTTGTTGTTTCGACATAATTGGGATCTTGTTGAAACGCATGTTCAAATGCCTGATGAGAGCCAGGCCAGAAGCAGAAATTGCCCATGTAGGGCCGCGGCACATCCTGCACCAACGTAACAACCAACAGTGTAAAATTTCGACTCAGGAGTCCATCTCTTAGCTTGCCCCCCAGATCGAGATGGCCTCTCACACGAAAACGCTCTTCTTCTTGCGGGAATCTCAGCCGCGTATTGCCTGACTGTGGCCGTGAGAGTTTGCCTTCACCAACAACAGATTCACACAATCCCCACAATGGCGTTTTATTGAATAAATCAGTGACTGCAGGCTGATCGCTCAAACCCTTATTGTGTCCTATTACCATGGCATGCGACCCCATATGGTGATTGATCGCCTTACGTGCTTGCTCTACCATCAATTTGGGAATCGCGCCTCGTACAATCAAATACCCTTCTTCAAAAAACTGCCGTTTCTGCGTTTGGGTCATCTGCATGGAAAACCTCCTGGTAAAAGTCTCTGCTGTTCATAATCCAGCACGATTTCAGAATTGCTCATCCATCCACTGGCTGATTTTTTCGTTGGCCGCTTTCATCAAATCTACGTTTTCATGATCGGGTTGTTCCTCTTCGTCTATCAGGCCGTAACGCCGTGCTCTGTTGCGCTGGTAAGCACCGCAAAGATGAAAGCCAATGCAACCCGGGTTCTTGTGTATTTCTGCCAGTGTCTCCGCGTACCATTGACCATCGTTGCGCGTAAATTCACCTGGCTCGGTATGCCAATTCATTCTCGCCGCATCGGCAAGCAACACCGGCTTTCCCGTTTTCGTGTGCCATTCGTCTAGATGGGTAACCGGGTCACGAAAATCCTGAAACGATAGCACATCAACATATGGCAAAGCCGCTTTCACAACTTCCATCGCTATTGGGGCATTGGCTTCATAGCGATCCCCCAAGATCAGGTGGTGTTTGTCATAGCGACGGATCGCATCATGCGTCGTTTTATAATACTTGCTGGCCAATGCCGAAAGTTCTTGTCGCCCCGCTTCCGTTTCGAGCAGATCAGGGTCAAAGATAGGGCCACGCCATTTATTTACAGGGTTAGCGTGAACCCAGGTTGGGCAATCACTGTAAAAGTACCCGATCAGATTAGCATCTTCACTCAGTTCAGCACAATGTGATCGCACCACGTAGTCGCACCATTCTTCCCACTCAGAGCTGTTAAAGTCGTAGTGACGCGTATGCTGTTCCCACTGGTGCGATTCAGTAAATGGCAGAAGATGGCAGTATGGCATATTGAGCGCCTGATATTCTTCAGGCGTAAAAGCACGGGAATGCTGCCATTTTCGCACCGTCACTTCCTGAACCCACCCAATGGAATTGAACCCCCACTGTGTTAGGTTCGGCGCAACAGATTTCTGAATCCATTTGATCGTGCTTCCGTCATATTTATTGCGCCAGAGTTCAATATTTTCGAGATAACGCATGGTCGCAGGATCGATATGGTTGACACCCATAGAAAAGAAAGGTCGCCCGTCAGGTGTAATCAACCACCAGTGTCCTTTCCGCTGATCAAGTGTAAAAAACCCCTTGGCCTCAGATTGGGTCGTTTTAGATTCTTGCATGGTCATTTCCTTGTCAGT